>DXSO01000003.1:0-2536 GCA_019410445.1 Sutterella sp. | reverse complement strand
ATCGACCTGCCACGCTCAGTCATTGAATTTTCTTTTCATTTTTTGCGCATCATGTCCAGCATTCAATCTCAATTTATTGAATTTGCCCTTGCTTCCGATGTACTTCGCTTTGGAAGCTATAAAACCAAAGCCGGCCGCATGAGCCCGTACTTTTTCAATGCCGGTCTTTTTTCCACCGGTCAAATGCTCGATACTCTTGGCCAGTTCTATGCAAAGGCACTGTTGGCTGCACGTGACGCTGGTCGTATTGAATTCGACATGCTGTTTGGACCGGCCTACAAAGGCATTCCTCTCGTCAGTACCGTTGCTATGAACCTTGCCCGCATGGGATGCGATTGCCCCTACGCTTTTAACCGCAAGGAAGCCAAGGATCATGGAGAGGGCGGCACCGTCATCGGCGCCCCGCTTAAAGGACGTGTTGTCATCATTGACGATGTCATCAGCGCAGGCACTTCTGTGCGCGAATCCGTGGCGCTTATTAAGGCCAATGGAGCCACTCCTGCCGGCGTTCTGATTGCCTTGGATCGTATGGAAAAGGGCGGGGATGCGATCAACCTCACGGAAACCTCAGCAGCCCAAGACGTTGAGAAGGCTTTCAGAATGCCCGTTGTCAGCATCGCCAATCTCAAAGACTTATTAAGCTTCATGGACGGCGACTCTCCGGCAGCCAAAGCAGCCGCGCAATACCGCGATGCAGTGAAAGCGTACCGAGAGCAATACGGAGCCTAATCGACTATCTTTCATAAGGCTAAACATTGGATTGCTTCTGACAGAGTAATCACCTCCCCATATCCCCGACCTTATGCTCTGACCCAGCCATAGGGCGGGGACTTTATTTGCTTGCTTACCTATCTAGAATCCTCTGCTATCTGCCTACCTCTTTTCTCGCGTGCGCATCCTACCCGCATCAAACACAAGTCAATTTCTAAACAGATTCTCAACTTCCTCCGCAATCTTTCCGATAGAAATCTCTTTTGTTTCACAGGTCTTTATCCCTATTGTCGATCACACAAGACACCAATTTTTTTGCCTTCAAAGTAGAGTTGACTGTGTACTCATTTTTATTGAGGGACCGTATTGTTAATGATCAAAATTTCCTTATCTTTCTTGTTGTCAAACGTCACCACATCAAATTGCTCTCCCCTGACTTAATCCTCTCCAATCACATCTAGATTCTTGCTCTGTTTAAAACAACATCTGCCCCAACAGATGATTTTTTGTGCTTTGCCAAGTCATCCAATTTTTCACTGTAAAATCAGTCCTGTTTTTACACCATAAAATTTGAGCCTTAGACAATTAAAATTACAATGACATACGAAATTCTTGGTCATCTACCCTCAGAGACACTCATTTGCTTCGAGTGCCTTTTTCGTATGTGACCTCAAAACAGGAAATTTGGCTCAGTATGCGTCCACCTTCAGCAAATTGGCTCAAAGAAATCGAAGTATTCAGAAATCGAGAATCCGATGATTCTTACAAGCTGCCAACGTACCCTTGGCTTGCCCCGCCACTTCATTCGAGCATCCGCTCATTGATTGAGCGTTGGGGCGTCGAAAAAGAAATCGCTCCCAACGAGCCAGTACTTGGGAACATCAATGACAAAGTTGATAAATTGGTATTGGTTAAATCAGGTATTACTGCACGCTGCTTTGGATCGATATACGCAGTAAAGCGTCCCTCTGTAGCCTTTGCTGTTCCCGGACGTCTTGCTTGCGGCAATCTGAATTTCTTTTCCCATCGCCCTTGCATTGGTAGCTATTACGCTCTTGTGCCAAGTGTTGTAGTCAGCATTCCTCAATCGCTTCTTTTCAAAGTCTGCGAACAAGATCCTAGAATGCTGATGATTTGTGCTACTGAATTTGAACTTATCAACCTGTCCGATCGCTTGGGTTTTGGAGTTCATTCGCTTTTAGGCGTGGAAGACCGCTTGCTTGCGTATTTTCTTAGTTGGTCTGTTGCTTTCGGTCGTGAAAAAATTATCGATGGAGATTCCTGGATCAGTTTCCCAACTCCATTGAGGGGAACCGCACTACAGAGTGTTGTAAATTGTTCTGCTGCAGCATTAGAACGTGCACTCAGTTCCCTAAAGCAAGAAGGCCATTACGTAACTGATGCTGACACAGCTCGCATTCGTCTTTCTGTGTTACAGCCTATCCATAGTTGGATGCGCAACATCGAAGAAAAGCATAGCGATTTACCTCGTAACAAGCTGCAACACATCCTGCATGAAACAAAACTGAATTAAACACATACGCATCTCAAAAAACTCTAGCGATGGGAAGTCTTCTAAAGAAAAAGGCTTCCCATCTTTGTTTTAATTCTTTGCTCAGAAAATTCTCTATAAATCTCCATATCCACTAGGGTTTAATTGTTAGTGTTTCTCCCTGCATTAAACCAATACAAGCATTATTTATGAAAAAATATGTTCTCTATAGAATAGCCAACTCCAAAATTAAAATAAAAGGCAATTCTCTAGATGAAAAAATCTCCACTTATAGCCCTTATAGCAACTCTATTAACAACAAATCCCTGTCTC
>DXSO01000029.1 GCA_019410445.1 Sutterella sp. | reverse complement strand
GTCAAACGCAACACCGTCGGCGGCAGCAAGAAAATGCAACCGAACCTGCTCGCGCGTTGTGCGCAGCGCTTGATAAACCGTTTTGGGTCCAACTTCCGAACCTCCGATGCCCACGTTGATCACATCGGTAATCGTGTCACCTCGACAGCCACGACGACGTCCCGACCGCACATCATCGGCAAATGCACACATATGCTCAAGCGCTTCCTGAACCTCCTTGTGAAAAGGAGCTCCGACAGCCGGATCCCGCAATGCCGTATGCAAAGCAGCCCTGCCTTCGCTGACATTGACGATCTGCCCTTCGCGCATGGCGGCATTCGCACCCAGAACCCCCTTTTCTCGGGCAACTTCAAACAACCCCTGAAGGTCGTCTTCAGTCATACGTTGTCGCCCGATGTCAAGCGTGAGTCCGCAAGCGGAAAAAGACGTACGAGCAAGTGTTTCTCGAAGAAACGGAACTGTAGTGAAACCCATATTTGTTTGATACGAAATGAAGCCGCGGTTTGCCCAAAAAACAACAAACCCTTATCCGGCACAGTGTAGCCAAGCGGCAAAGAAAAAACCCGTTCTGCAAGGTTTGGAAAACTTTGCTTTCAGGATTCAGAACAAATTTTTCCGCTTGGCTGCTGATAACGCCGTTTAGTCTCAGTGATCAGACTTGATACCCGCTCCGCACATCGTAATCAACGTATCTGGCGTGGAGCCGTGTTGTTCGCAATACGCAAGATATGCCGCATAGTTGGCCGCAGTCGTATGCTCACAGTAAATACCGCGCGCTGCAATCTTGGCTCTGGCCTCCAAAATCTTGTCTTCCGGCGCACACACAAACGCAATATTGTGCCGATAGCTCATCTCCAACAATTCATCACCGCGCATCGGAACTCCAATGGCAATGCCTTCCGCCATCGTAGGCTTGGGAGCCACAACTGCCGCATGTTCCGAGTGCGCCTGTACCGCCTTGAACAAGGGATCGCAGTTTTCACTTTGCAAAGCAATAATCTGAGGAAATTTTTCAATTACCCCGGAACTCTGCAAGTGTTCCAGTGCTTTAACAACCCCAATAAAGAGCGTGCCATTGCCTACCGGAACGACGATATTGGCAGGGATACGACCAAGTTGCTCAAGTGTTTCGTACACATAGGCCTTCATGCCTTCGTAGAAGAAGGGGTTGTAAACATGATTGGCGTAATAAGCCCCTTCGTCTCGAACTTTTGCACGACACACATCGGCACAGTGATCGCGCGTCCCGGGCACGACATTGACTTTGGCTCCATGCGATTCAATCATGCGGATTTTTGACGGACTTGTGCCCTCGGGGACAAAAATCTCACACTGAATCCCGGCACGCGCTGCGTAAGCCGCCACGGCATTTCCCGCATTGCCGCTCGAATCCTGCACACACGACTTCACGCCGATTGACTTCATGTGCGCCACCAGCGTCGCTGCACCTCGATCCTTAAAGGAAAGCGTAGGCATCATGTAGTCCATCTTGAAGAGAACATCGTTGTCAAAGCGAATGATCGGTGACATTCCTTCACCCATCGTCACCTCTTTCCATGCCTCACCTTCGACTGCCATAAAACGTCGATAACGAAATTGACTCCATTGAGCACGATCAATCAAGGCGGAATCCCATACAGGCGGCGTAAAGTCAAGCTCAAAAAGTCCTCCGCACTCACACTTCGGGTTCATTGTGGTAACTGGGGTGTGTTTGCCGCATTTCGTGCAGACGTATTGCATGAGGATTCTCCTTGCAGAATAAAAAAAGTTAAGGGTTATGCTCGCAATGTTTTTGTTTTGCTTCAGTCCATCAGAAGCCGCCGCAGATCTTTTCCGAGATTGGCAATCCAACGATTGACGTTACGGTGGGCGCATACCACCCCTTCCTGCCCGTAACATCCCTGCTTTTTTTCATTGAGCCCTCGGCTGGATACATATTCGACTTTGTAGGATCCATTTGCGTAAGTCACACCTATCGTTGCCTGATAGTGCAATGACCGATTGTTTGTCGGATAAACCAAAAGCACCCTGCCGGGCTCATCGGACTTTATCCCCCATTTACGCAATTGCGCCGCCTGTTTGATCGCCTCATGAATTCGACCAACAGAAGCACTCAGTCCATGGACCTCATAGGATTCAATGACTGCCACTGGTGCCGCTTCAATCACAGAAACTCCAGTCGACAGCGCCGCTGCCACCGCAGCCGTTATCAAAACTCTTCTTTTCATCGAACAAGCCTTCTCATTCGTTACCGAAGAAATGCCGGTCAGTGCCAACACGTGCCTTCTATAATAATTCTTCCATCGCAGCGCCTGTGCTTTGCCGTCAATGTTTTTCTTTTGATCGCATTTTGCAAAGCTTTGCCTTGTTTCTTCTCCTTTTAAAGGAACCACCAGAAGGCTGATCCCGTCAATACAAAACACTATGCAACGGTCGACTCTTTATATTCATCGACTCGGTACAGCTTCGGCTGCCGGAATCGGTCTTGCGGCCTTGCGCCGAACATTGTTTGAACCCGAGGCCACTGGCATGCGTTTTCACAGTGGCCTAGCACCAGAGCATACAAAACCCTATTACTGCGGCCTTCTGCCTGAACTTAAATTTGATTCGAAAAATAATCGAACCAAACAACTTCTCGATTTGTGCCTGTCACAAATCAATGATCTGCAAGACCTTCTATCCGAAGTTGCAGATGAACGTATTGCCGTGGTGCTTGGAGCCTGTACTGCCGGCATGCATAGCGTTGAGAGCGGCATGCTCTCCTATGTCCAACAGCAAGTCCTTCCTGATGGATTCAATATTCGGGAACTCAACCTTTTCGAACCAGCCCGATATGTAGCCTCTCGCATCAATGCCAAAGGCCCTGTGTACACCATCAGCAACGCCTGCGCTTCGGGACTGATGGCTGTTGAAAGCGCTGCCGCACTGTTACGAGCCGATCTGGCCGATATCGTCATCACGGGTGGTTGCGATGGATTCTGTCAGTTTACGAATGCGGGCTTTTCTTCCCTCTCAGCCGTTTCTGCCGAGCCTTGTGCTCCTTTTGATGAAAATCGAAAAGGAATCAACCTCGGCGAAGGTGGTGCATTGATGGTTCTGAGTCGCAGCAAAAAGAATGCGCTTTTTGCCTTCAGCGGCATGGGACTAAGTACCGATGCCTACCATCTGTCTGCACCGGAACCCAATGGAACACAAGCAAGCTTCGCCATGCGTCAAGCCGTTGAGTCCGCGGGCATTTCGCCCGAGGATATCGATTTGATTATTGCCCACGGCACAGGAACTTCACTCAATGACGCAATGGAGGCCCGAGCCATCCATGATGTTTTCGGCAACACCGTACCTTGTGCTTCCTACAAAGCCCTTTCCGGACATACGCTTGCAGGCGCCGGAGCTCTGCAGGTTGCCATGGCCGCAGCTCTTTTGTGTGATAACCCCGAAGGGAAACTGGCTCCAAGCGCGGGCATTCGAACAAAAGATCCGAATCTGGCCGATATCCGCGTCCTGACCGCACAAGAGCAACTGGGACGAGCTCTCAACCATATCGTCGTCAATGCGTTTGCTTTCGGAGGATCCAATGCAAGTGCCGTCTTTAGCCGAGTGCATTCATGACTTCATTTGATACCAATCCCTCCCGCTATCTGCCACATCGTTCTCCGATGCTGCTCATCGATAGCGTCATTGCCGCTGAGAACGATTCGGTCCACTGTCGGGTCACCGTTTCCGATCAATGTGCATTGTTTCAAGACCCTGACGGTTTTTATCCAAATTGTCTTTTCATTGAATTCATGGCTCAAACCGTCGGCGTTTATGCCGGCATACGCGACAGCAAAACAGATGCTGCGCCTCGCGTAGGGTTTTTGCTTGGTTCACGCAACGTGCGGCTGATCAAAGAAAAACTGTCCAGAGGTGATGTTTTCGACATTGAAGCACGTTGCGTTTTTTTCGGCGAAGAGTCTCTGCCGAGTCAATTTGATTGTCGAGTAACTGAAAACGGCCTCGAGGTTGCCAGCGCCGTCCTGACAGTTTTCCGACCTCAGAATCTTCAACAATTCGTTCAAGAAACCTTCACCCTATGACAGCTTTGAACTCTTCTTCCGACCTGTCTGTTCTTGTCACTGGTGCCTCCCGCGGCATCGGCCGAGCCATTGCTCTGCAGCTTGCTCGAGATGGCTTTACTGTAATCGTCCACGCCTCAAAACCCTCCGCAGCTCTTGAGCAAACCCTCGAGGCAATTGCTGAAATCGGCGGCAAGGCACGTTGTCTGACTTTCAACGTCTGCGATCGGGCGGCTGCCAAACGTATTCTGGAAACCGATATCCAAGCTCACGGGGCTTACTATGGCATCGTTGTCAATGCCGGCATCGCCCGTGATGGTACTTTTGCCGCGATGTCCGAACAAGACTGGGACAACGTCATTGACACCGACCTCACAGGTTTTTACAACGTCGTTCAGCCCATGATCATGCCGATGGTGCGTCGTCGCAAACCCGCCCGCATCGTCGTCATCAGTTCCGTGTCCGGTGTCGTCGGCAACAGGGGTCAGGTCAACTATTCTGCAGCAAAAGCCGGCCTTATCGGAGCAGCCAAAGCGCTCGCCACCGAACTTGCCAGCCGATCCATTACCGTCAATGCCGTTGCTCCAGGACTGATCGAAACGGATATGGTCTCTGAAGAAATTCTTGATCGCGCGCTCGACTTTGTTCCCATGCGACGTGCCGGGAAACCGGAAGAGGTCGCCTCTGTAGTCTCTTTTCTGATGAGTCCGGCAGCCTCCTACGTAACCCGTCAGGTTATTGGCGTCAACGGAGGTATGGCATGAGTGCGAAAAGACGAGTTGTCGTCACCGGTTTCGGTGCAATCAGCCCTTTGGGAAACGACTGGACGACTGTCTCTGCCAAGCTCAAAAGCTGCACAAACGCCGTCCGCGTGATGCATGAGTGGGCTGACATCAAAGGTCTGCGTACGCGTTTGGGGTGTCCTGCCGCGGATTTTGAACTCGATCCCGCCAAATACAACCGCAAAAGCACACGCAGCATGGGTCGCGTCGGCATCCTCGGAGTACGCGCTACCGAAATGGCACTCGCCGATGCCCGCCTTCTTGATGACCAGGCATTTCTCAGCTCCGGCGATATCGGCATTGCTTATGGTTCAAGCGCAGGTACTCCAACGGCTGTTGCCGACATCGCCAGTTTGATTCTCAACCGTTCGACGGCTGACATGAACGCCAATACGTATGTGCGAATGATGGCCCATACAGCTGCCGTCAATATCGGCGTTTTTTTCAAAATCAAAGGTCGCATCATCACCACTAGCTCAGCCTGCACGTCCTCTTCGCAGGCCATCGGCTATGCCTACGAATCCATTCTGGCAGGACGAGCCAAGGCCATGATCGCTGGCGGCAGCGAAGAGCTTGACGCCTCCGATGCCGCCATCTTCGACACCCTTTTTGCCACAAGCACCAATTTCAATGAAAATCCCGAACTCTCGCCCCGCCCCTTTGATGCGCGACGCGACGGACTTGTGATTGGGGAAGGCGGCTGCACGCTTATTCTGGAAGATCTGGAATTTGCTCGATCACGCGGCGCAAAAATTTATGCCGAGGTCAAAGGTTTTGGAACAAACTCTGACGGAGCTCACATCACAAGTCCGCAATCCGATCAAATGGCGCGGGCCATGCGGTTGGCTTTGTCCGATGCCGCACTTTTCCCCGAGGACATCGGGTACATCAACGCCCACGGCACCGGAACGGATCGAGGCGACAGCGCCGAATCCCAAGCCATGTTGAGTGTATTCGGCAACCAAACTCCTGTTGCCACACTTAAAAGCTATATGGGGCATACGCTTGGTGCTTGCGGCTCTTTGGAAGCCTGGATGTCAATCATGATGATGAATGAGGGATGGTTTGCACCAAACTTGAATCTCGAATCAGTCGCAAGCGACTGCGCACCTCTGGCCTTCATTCGAAATGCGCCTCTCAGCAAGCAAACCGACTACATCATGAGCAACAACTTTGCCTTCGGCGGCATCAATACATCGTTGATCTTCGCTCGATTTAAGGAGTAGCTTCATGCCTGTCAGACACAACCACAATGAGTCCATCATCCAGGCACTTAACAAAGCTCAGCACATTGCTTTTGGGCCGGTTGTTTTTCAAGCGGTGCGCGCAGCGCTCAATACAGGATTTTTAAAACAAATCGCACAGCATCCGTGCACTGAAAAGCAAGCTGCAGCCTGTACACATCTATCCGATTACGCTGCCGGCGTTCTTACCGACATATTGATTGCCTCTGAAGTAATCGCCAAATCCGATGAAGGACTTTTGACGTTGACCAAAACAGGAGAGTGCCTGCTGTTCGATGAAATGACGAAGGTTAACTTCAACTTCATAGGCGATGTCTGCTACCGAGGCATGGATCATCTCACTGAAGCTCTGGAAAACGGGCAGCCTGCAGGACTTAAAGAATTGGGCAATTGGCCCACAATTTATCCGGCTCTTTCCGTATTGCCCGAGCCGGCACGCAGCAGTTGGTTTGCCTTTGACCACTACTACTCCGACCGATACTTTGCCCTGCTTGCCGCCGAACTGCGCGATCACCTGAACCCCAACCATGTATTCGACGTAGGAGGCAACACCGGCAAATTCGCCGCCGCCTGCCTGCAGGCGATGCCCGAAACCCGGGTCACGCTCATCGATCTACCACAGCAGTGTGCAGCAGCTCGCAACAATCCCAACCTTCAGGCTTTTGCCAATCGATTCAATACCCTTGACATCGACTGGCTTCAGCCAGACAACGAACCGAAAACTGAAGAAAAAGCCGACGTCATTTGGATGAGTCAGTTCCTAGACTGCTTTTCGCCGGATCAAGCCGTTGGCATTCTCAAGCGCTGTACAAAACTGTTGAACAAAAACGGGCGTTTCGCCATCCTAGAGTGTTTGATTGATCGTCAGAAATACCCTGCCGCATCATTTTCTCTGACGGCTATTTCGCTTTACTTCACTGCCATGGCAAACGGAAACTCTCGATTTTTCCGCAGCGAGGCTCTGGAAACCATCTTCCAAAAAGCAGGATTGGAAATCGAATACCGCCGTGACAACATTGGCGTGAGTCACTCGCTCTACATTCTCAAACCTGTTGCCGAGAACAAGTGATGCCGCAAATGTTTTTTCACATGACTCAAATTGCCGTTGTCACTCCTGAATGTGCCGATATAGCAAAGTGGCAGGAATGGGCGCACTCTGACAGCGAGATCACTCCGACACATCAGGCTCCCGATTACAGCGTTATCGCACCAAGCGTACGGCGTCGATTGTCAGTCATGGGGCGCTGTGCCTTGACGGCCTACGCCAGTCTCACCCCCGAAAAAACGGAACCCACAATCTGGGCTTCGAGCTGGGGAGACATTTCAAGAACGTTTAAATTGACGCAATCTCTCGCTGAATCCAGTGAAATGAGTCCGGCAGAATTTGCATTAAGCGTACACAATGCCATTGGCGCTCAGGCTGCCATTTGGTTGCAGAATCACACTGCCACTACTGCTATTGCTGCGGGAGAACTGACAGCTTCATCTGCATTCATCGAAGCCTATCTCAAGTTGCAGCATTGCCCCTCCGTTATCCTCGTACGCTATGAAGATGTTCTTCCTGCATTGTGGAATCACAATAATGAAAACGACGCCTCGCCCCTGACTTGTGCTTGGGCTATACGGTTAAGCGCCCAAAAAAGTAATTCGTCATTCACATTAAAGCCATGCAATCCCTTCGGTTCTTCCTTGAACCATAACATTCTCAGCGAAATCCGATTTCTTCTTGGCGGCATCTCCTCTTATGAGGAAAACGATGGTCAACGAGGATGGCATTGGGAGTGGACGTGATTCATTTTTTCAGCAAACTTTGGCGCATCCCGGCAACCGGTTTTGGTTTTCTGTGCTTTTTCACGGGCGGAATTCTGTTCCGACTCATTGTTTTTCCCGCACTCAATCATTTGATTTCCGATGATCGGCAACGCGAACTTACCGCACGCCGCGTCGTGTCGATTGGTTTTTACGCCTTTATTCGGATGCTCTGCGGACTGCAAGTACTCAAGCTTGAAGTCGACTCTCAACTCAAAAAACGTTTGGCAGAAGAACCCCTGTTCATCTGCGCATCCCACCCAACTTTAATTGACGTTGTCATACTGCACGGGCTTATCAATAATGCCAATTGCATCGTCAAAGCCGCTTTAAAACAATCTTTTGCCCTTAGCTCGCCGATTAAAGCCGCCGGTTACATTGCAAACGATTCTGGACCGGAGTTGATTCAAGCCTGTGCAGAAAGTCTTGCCAGAAACGACACGCTGGTCGTCTTTCCGGAAGGAACCCGCTCAGTACCTAATCAATCTCCGAAACTTCATCACGGAGCCGCTGCCATCGCCCTTGCGAGTCAGCGCAACATCACCCCAATCCGCATCACTTGTACGCCGCCGGCTCTTATGAAGGGAGTTGCGTGGTACCAAGTACCTGAGCGTAAAATGACCATTTCCGTGCAGGCGCTCGAAGACATCGACGTTTTGCCGTTTATGGAATTAGAAAGACAGGCCGGACGCCCCGTTGCCGTGCGACGACTCACAAGCGAACTGAAAAAGCGCCTGTTTGAACAAGCCACACAAGTTGTCTGAAATGAATAACGAAAAACTGCAGCAGGAAATTAAAGAGTTGATCGTCTCTGCCCTCGGTCTGGAAGACATCAAACCTGAAGACATTGAAACCGATGCTCCCTTATTCGTCGACGGACTCGGACTGGATTCGATTGATGCACTTGAACTCGGTTTAGCGATCAAGAAGAAATACGGAATCACCATGTCGGCCGAAAGCGCGGAAAATAAAAAGCACTTTGCCAGTGTTTCCGCTTTGGCAGAATTCATCGCTGCCAACAAAGCCTCCGATTCTTGATGTCCCGATTTTTTTTGAGATCTCCCATGGTAACTGAACAGCAAATTTTTGATGAGCTCAAGCATGTGCTTGTAGAGACCTTCGAAATTGACCCTGCATCAATCATCCCCGAAGCAAAACTGTACGATGATTTGGATCTTGACTCGATCGATGCCGTCGACCTTCTGGTAAAGCTTCGTCCTTTTGTCGGCGACAAGAGCATTTCGCCCAACGACTTCAAGCAGGTTCGTACTGTCGGCGACCTTGTTGGTGTTTTAAACAAGATCATCAACGGTTGATTCTGTTGTTTACTCCATTTGCAAAAGCCCGCCTTGTGCATTTCTCAAAACGGCGGGCTTTTCTCTGCCCATGATCTCCCGTCTTTTAACTGCCTGCCTCTTGGTTCTGTATCCCTTTGCGATCTGGCAGCTGCTAGAAGGCGGCCATATCACGTCTGCCGCAATTGTTCTTCTTGTTGTCGCCTTGTTCGGAGCTTGGAGCAAACGTTCTTTAAGTGGATACGCCTGCGCTGGTTTTGCTGCCATTTTGGTGACTGCCACCATTGTCTTTGAGTTTAAAAATGCTCTGAAACTTTATCCTGTCTTTGTCAACGCCGTGTTGTTGTTCGTTTTTGCTCTCTCTTTCAAAAACACGCCCGTTGTCGAACGCTTGGCTCGCCTCAAACAAAAGCATTTGCCGCCATATGCAGTTTCATACTGCCGTCGTGTCACCTTGGTTTGGTGCGTTTTTTTTCTTCTCAACGGCCTGATTGCCTTAGATTCCGCTCTCTTTCGAAGTGATGCTTGGTGGGGCTTATACAATGGTGCTATCAGTTATGCTCTGATCGGACTGATATTTGCCATTGAGTTTGCCGTGCGTCACTATGTGCAACGCAAACACAGAGACTCCGGAGAATTGACGTGAGTGACTGCTCCCGTGTGCTGCTAGAGGCAGCCGACGATAATCGAGCCTACACCATATCGGATGCCGGTATCCGTACCCGTCGAGAGTTCGCGTTAGCCGCCGCCGGGTGGAAAACTGCCATCGAACAAAGCGGTGCTCGATCTGTTGCGCTTTACTTTTCTGAGATTTTTGATTCTGCCGCAGCTCTTTTCGGCTGTTGGGCCGCCGGCGTACGCGCAGTGCTGCCTGCCGATACCTCTCAACTGTTGCTTGACCGTCTCCAAGACGAAGTTCAGGCCGTTGCCGGAGATTTCCCCGCCACCTGTCCGATACCAAAGCTCACATGTGCGCCATCTACGCAGCCCTGCCGAACCGTGCTGGATGCCTCTCAACCATTAGTCGCACTTTTCACTTCCGGTTCCACCGGTACGCCGACGATGGTTGTCAAACGTCTTTCCCAATTATTCTGCGAGGTCGAAAGCATCAATTCTCGAGGACACGGTCAGGAAAAAGAACTGACGTCGGCCACAGTCATCTTCTCCACTGTTTCACAGCAACATATCTACGGCCTTTTATTTGCATTGTTATGGCCGTTGCGTTCGGCACGAGCCGTCTGGCATACCCGCATTCTTTATCCGGAAGAACTCCTCGGTCACATTTGCAAAGTCGAGCAAGCAGCTTGGATTGCCAGCCCAGCACATTTGAATCGGTTGTCCGATCATCCTTTGTGGCAAAAAATTCGACCAATCCTGCGAGCCGTCTACTCAAGCGGAGGCCCACTGTCCGATGATGGACTCCGCTCGACGATTGCACTCACAGGCTCATCTCCGATTGAACTTCTCGGCAGCTCGGAATCGGGGGGCATTGCCTGGCGAAAACGCAGACTCAACCCCGCTGGTCAAATCATCGATGAGGGATTTCGTGCTTTGCCGGCCACGCAGATCAAAGTGGTGAATTCACTTCTAACCATCAAAAGTCCGCAGCTTGCAAGCGACGACTGGGAAACAACGGCTGACCGCGTAGTGCTCAATCCCGACGGTGAGACCTTTTTATTGCTTGGCCGAGCCGATCGCATCGTCAAAATCGAAGGCAAGCGAATTTCTCTCAAAACCATTGAGGAAACGCTAACCGCTACAAATCTCGTCGGCGAAGTCAAAGCTTTCATTCGGAAAGGCAACGCTTCAAACTCACGAGAACGCATTGCTGTGGCAGCCGTGCCTACCATCGAAGGAAGTCGCGTTTTGCTCGAAAAAGGGAAACGTGCACTTGTCGAACAACTGCGAGCCACGCTGCTCAACGCCGTTGAACGGGTATGCCTGCCACGCCAATGGCGCTTTACATGGGCGCTGCCTCAAAATGCCATGGGCAAAGTCACTACGCTGACTCTCGAGTCACTATTTTCCAGTCAAGCTCCGCAAGCAGCACTTTTGCAAAGCTTTGATGAAAATTCCGTTGCCATGGTGCTTGCTGTGGCTCCGGACTGTCCCTATTTTGAGGGACATTTCCCGCAATTTTCACTGCTGCCCGGCGTCACGCAAATCAAATGGGCGCAAGACATTGCTTTTCGTTACTGGCATCTGCCGGGGGCACTGCTCGGCGTCAAAGCATTGAAATTCATGGCACCGATTCGACCAAACGACACGTTGGTTCTTCGATTGACTCGAGTCAACGACAAAATCGCTTTTTCTTATGAAAACCCCACCGGACAGATCTTGTCCCGCGGGACGCTTCTTACGGAGGCTCCATGAGTACGCCGGCCTTTCGTCCCGTCGCATTGATCCCGGTCTATAACCATCATCAAGTTCTCGGAGAACTGCTCGACAAACTGGATAACTTCAGGCTGCCGGTTATTCTCATTGACGACGGCAGCGATGTTCACTGCGCGCAAATTCTGGATAAAACCGTCCTTGAACACAAAAATGCCAGTCTGATTCGTTTGGCGAAAAACGGCGGCAAAGGGGCTGCCGTTGTTGCCGGTCTTTATGTCGCCGACAACATGCACTTTTCACACGTCATCCAGATTGATGCCGACGGCCAACATGATCTTGAACAAGTACCTGCTTTTCTAGAGCTTGCTCGTAGCAACCCGCAGGCGTTGATCTGCGGTTACCCGGTCTATGACCAAACGGTTCCGTTGTCGCGGTTATGGGGACGAGAACTCACTAACTTCTGGGTCAGAATCAACACTGGATCCAAAGAGCTTAAAGATGCCATGTGCGGATTTCGCGTTTATCCTCTCAGTCAAACGCTCCGTATCCTGCCCACCGTCAAAAGCAGACGAATGGACTTCGACCCGGATATTGCCGTAAGACTGATCTGGGCCGGTGTACAGGTCATCAACCATGCCGTCGGGGTAACCTATCCCAAAGACGGAATCTCTCACTTCAGGGCTTTATCGGACAATGTTCGCATCAGCAGATTGCATGCCTCTCATTTTTGCATCAGACTGCTTCGACATCTGGGAATTATTCGATGCCGATGAAAGAGAATCATTGGTCGGAAACACAAGAAAAAACGAACACTGCAGGTATTTCGTTTTTGCTTGCAACGTTTCGTCTGGGAGGTCGTACACTTTTTCACGCCTCTTTGTGGCCCATCATTATTTTTTACTGGCTGGCATGCCCCAAAGCTCGGCAAGCCAGCATGCACTACCTCAAGCACATTGCGCAAGCACGATGCCAAAAAGTATTGCTTCCGCTTGAAAGTCTCAAACACATTTGGCGTTTTGCCGATACGATCCTTGACAAACTGTTAGCCGTATCCGGCTTTTTCTCCTCCAAAGATCTGGCAGTTTACGGCCTCAATGACCTCCTTCAGGATCAACGAGGTGCCATTCTCATCACCGCTCACACAGGTTGTCTTGAGCTGTGTCAATTTATCGGTGAGGCTGAGCTGCAAAAAAATGACGAAACAAAAAAACGGCTCGTCTACGTCCTCACCCACACCACACACGCAGCACGCTTTACCAACATCATTGCCACACTCAATCCGAAATTTGCAGTGCGTCACATTCAGGTGTCCGAGGTCGGCCCGCAAACTGCTGTACAGCTCTCCGAATTCATTGAGGCCGGACATTGGGTCGTTATCGTTGCCGATCGCACACCGATCGGCTCCAACGCCAGCCTATGCGTTCCGTTTCTCGGTGAAAAAGCTCCAGTTGCACTCGGACCGTTTCTCTTGGCTGTGCTTTTAAAATGCCCCGCTTGGAGCATGATTTGCACCCGACAAACTGATCCGCAGAGCCACGCGCGCTACCGAGTTGATTTCACTCGCCTTTTTAACGGAACCTCCGTTAACCGCTCTCAGCGTCATGACGTGCTGCACTCGATGGCTCAAGCCTGGATTCAGACTTTACAGTCCGCCTTGCTGAAAAGTCCTTTGGATTGGTTCAATTTCTTTGATTTCTGGCACCCCACCCAAAGTAAACAATCGCGTCAAACTCGTTCTCGTTCCCAGAACTAACAGTCAATGGGGCGAATTGACGCAGGCTGTGGCAAGGCTTCTCACGCACCCTTAAAATGCCTCTCAATTGGAAAGCACTCAAAGACGGTGTTCCGTCAGCGTGCTTTCAGTTTTTGACATAAGGATTCCCATGGATCAATCCGTTCTTGCCGCCAAGCGTATTCTCGTCGTCGGCGACTGCATGCTTGACCAATACTGGTTTGGTGATGCCGAGCGCATCTCCCCGGAGGCTCCGGTCCCCGTCGTACGAGTTCTTCGCACCGATGCACGTTTAGGAGGGGCGGCCAATGTGGCACTCAACATCAAAACATTGGGTGCACAAGTCGCTCTGATGAGTGTTGCCGGCGAAGATGAAGCCGGTCATACACTCTCAGGATTACTGAAGGACTCCGGTATCGAGTCGCTTCTGCAAACCGATCCTTCAATCAAAACAACAGTCAAATTGCGCATCATCGCTCGACAGCAGCAGATGTTGAGAGCCGATTTCGAAAATGCACCCACCAGCGAGGTTCTTGCGGCAATTCTTGGCTCATTTAACGAACAGATCATGCATGCCGATGCTGTGGTTTTATCCGATTACGGCAAAGGTGGCCTCAATCACATTCGTCAGATGATCAAACACGCCCGCGACGTCGGCGTCCCTGTTTTGATTGACCCCAAAGGAAGTGACTACAGTCGTTACAAGGGTGCCACACTAATTACACCCAATCGCGCCGAGTTGGCTCTGGTCGTCGGAGGTTGGTCAAGTGAAGAAGAACTGCGAACCAAAGCGCAGCGTCTGCGTGAGGAACTTGATCTTAAAGCATTGCTGCTTACCCGCAGCGAAGAAGGCATGACGCTTTACACCGCCGAGGGAGAACTCACCGTTCCGGCTCAGGCCCGCGAAGTTTTTGACGTCTCTGGAGCAGGCGACACGGTCATTGCCGTGACCGCAGCCATGCTTGCCGCGGGAGTTGAACTTCACGACGCCGTTCGCGTAGCCAATCGTGCTGGCGGTATTGTTGTCGGCAAACTCGGAACGGCCTCTGTCAGTTATTCAGAACTTTTCGGAGATCAGTAAATGTCCATTCTCGTTACCGGTGCAGCCGGATTCATCGGTTGCAACAATGTTCTCGAACTTAACCGCCGCGGCATTAAAGACGTCATTGCGGTTGACAATCTTTCAAAAAGCGAAAAATTTCTCAACTTAGCCAAGTGTTCCATCAGTGACTACTTCGACAAAGTGGACTTCATCGAACGCCTGCGCCGAGACGCCGTACCGATTCCTGAAGTGATCTTCCATCAGGGAGCCTGTTCGGACACAATGGAAACCGACGGCCGCTACATGATGGAGAACAACTATCGCTATACCCTTGACCTTTTTAATTTTGCTCAGCGCCACAAGATCCCCTTCATCTATGCAAGCTCAGCTGCAACGTACGGTGCATCGCAAGTCTTTGTCGAAGATGTGGCCAATGAAGGTCCTCTGAATGTCTACGGTTATTCCAAGTACTTGTTCGACCAAGTTTTGCGTTCGCGCATGAACTCATTGAGCGCTCCAGCCGTCGGTCTTCGCTACTTTAACGTGTATGGTCCTCATGAACAGCACAAAGGACGTATGGCCTCCGTTGCCTTCCATCAATACTTCCAATTTAAGAAAGAAGGACGCGTAAAACTTTTTGAAGGTTGCCTCGGCTACGGTAACGGCTGTCAGATGCGTGACTTCGTTTATATTGAAGACGTCATCAATGTGGCCATGTACTTTATGACCGCTGGAAAATCAGGTATTTTCAATTGCGGCTCAGGTCGCGCTCAGCCCTTCAACGATGTGGCACTGACTGTCGTCAACTCCTTGACCGGCAGCAACATGACGCTTGATGAGGCAGTTGCGCAAGGCTACATTGAGTACATCCCCTTCCCTGAGGCACTCAAGGGCAAGTACCAGGCGTACACTCAAGCCGATTTGTCCAATTTGCGTTCAGCAGGCTTCGATGCCGAAATGCAAACGGTTCAGCAAGGAACGGCTAAATACATGGACTATCTCAGCAAAACCTATCCCACGGGCGAACTTCTGTAACCGATGCGCAAAGCAGCATTTCTCGACCGCGACGGCGTGATCAATGTGGATCACGCCTACGTAAGCCGCAAGGAAGACTTCGAATTCATTGACGGAGTTTTAGAGGCCGCCCGCCAGCTGCATGAAGCCGGGTACGCCCTCGTTGTCGTCACCAATCAATCCGGGATTGGCCGCGGCTACTACACGGAAGAAGATTTTGAGGCACTCAACATCTTCATGTGCCGTATGTTCGAAGAGGCCGGGGCTCCCATTGCAGGCATTTACTTTTGTCCCCACCATCCGCAAAAAGCACTCGGCGCATATAAAGTTGATTGCACCTGCCGCAAGCCTCGCCCCGGCATGATTCTGCGAGCTGCTCAAGAAATGGCTTTGGATCTGTCACAGAGTATTCTTTTCGGCGACAAAGAAAGCGACATGCAAGCGGCCAAAGCTGCGGGGATTCCTCGACGCATCCTGCTCGGAAAGGATGGGCTGCAACTGCCTGAAGCTTCGGAATCCTGTACCGACGTTTATCGATCGCTTCTGTGCGCAGTAAAAGAACTCGCTCTCTAGCAGTCTTTCTCCCATTTCATGCCATACGCAAACGGCAGAGCGCCTTGATGCGCTCTGCCGTCTTTTATCTTTTCTGGTTTACAGCACTACTGTGCTTATCCCTTACTGCTCGGCTTGCAACTGATTTGCTTTAGCCTTTTCCTTTGCACGTTTGGCAAAAATCCATCCCAAAACCACCACAAGCACGGCTCCGGCCGCTGCTGCCGGATAGTGGTAAGCGGCGGCATTTGGCAGATACTTCACCACAAAACTGTCGGAAGTAATCAGAC
>DXSO01000282.1 GCA_019410445.1 Sutterella sp. | reverse complement strand
AATCGGAAGTCAGAGAATTCTACGCGTGGATCTGCAACTTTATTTGGAATTGGAATTTAAACCAAAGCAGATGTCGCGCGATTGTCTTGATGCTATTTTTTATCAGAACGAAGCCAAAGATTGATCGCATCGTGTGGTGATGTGTGGATACTGAAGTGTGAGGAGGAATGTTATGACCGTTCGGATTTCACGTCGCAATCTGCTCAAAGGTGTGGCAGCCGTCTCTTCAACTGCTTCAATTGGTCTTGCGCATGCAAGATCGGTGGAATCGGCTGATGAGATCAAATGGGATGAGCATGCCGACCTTGTGATTTTGGGTTACGGAAATGCCGGAACCAATGCGGCTATTGAGGCGGTTGATGCAGGAGCTAGTGCGATCATTCTTGAAAAAATGGCTCAGGGAGGCGGCAATGTTGCCGTGTCCTCCGGCGGTTTTGTTGTTCCAAAAAACACTAAGGATTACTACGTCTATCTGAAGACTCTTTATGAATTGTCTCGATCGGAATGGGATGAAGAACTGTTGAAGGTCTTCTGTGAGGAATCAGCATTGCTGCTTGAGTACTTTAAAAAGCTGGCTCCGGAAGCTAAGCCATTGGTTTACGGACATGCGGGTTATCAGAATCTGCCGGGAGCCGACAGCGTGGATAAGGTGTCGCTGCAAGGGATTCCTGGAAAGAAAGGCGGCGATCGACTTTTCGGCATACTTTCTCGTGCTGTTGAAGCCCGCAAAGTGCCGGTTCTTTTCAACACGCCTGGCAAGCGGCTGATTCATAGGCAAGGCGAGGTTATTGGTGTAGAAGCCGTCAGAGACGGAAAGCCGTATTACGTTCGAGCCGACAAAGCGGTGGTCATTGCTACCGGAGGTTTTCAGTGCAACCCTGATCTGATGAAAAAATACATCTACGGTAATCCCATGTCTTATCTGGGCAGTCCGGGACACACAGGGGATGGACTGCTGATGGCGCAGTCGATGGGAGCAGGTTTGTGGCATATGAATTCGGTTTCCGCTCCTTTGGGAGTGAATGTTCCCAATGTCAAAGCGGGTATTGCACTTGTGGCGCGTCACCCGGCTTTCATCTGGGTTGATCAGGATGGCAAGCGCTTTGTCAATGAGAAAAAACTCGACTATCACTGCTCATGGATGGCCGTCAACGTGTTTGATGCCATCAATCACCGGTATCCGAGAATTCCGTGCTGGATGATTATGGACGAAACATATATCAAGTCCGGACCGATCGTCACCTCGGGATCTTCCGGTTATGCGGTTAACCGTGAAAACTATGTCTGGAGCAAGGACAATTCAAAAGAAATTGAGTCGGGCGTCATCATCAAGGCTCAGACACTTGAAGAGTTGGCAGACAAACTCGGCATGCAGGATCCGTCTGTTCTCAAGGCGACGGTAGCCCGTTGGAATAAGGATCTGAAGGAGTCTGGCGTTGACACTGAGTTCGGTCGGACGCTTTCGGCGGATCCCAAACAGAAAACGATTTTTGCCGGTCGAGACGTTCGGGCATGGTCGGTACCGC
>DXSO01000281.1 GCA_019410445.1 Sutterella sp. | reverse complement strand
CACTCCTACCGGGTTTTATGAGATTGCCCTCTCACTTTCTCTTTGCCGAATTTTTTTGCGATTTTCCCGCTGCTTTTACTAATTTTCTAAAATATTTTGGCTCAGCTTCACGAACTGGCCAACAAAATGGCGTAAACGCCCTGCGGCAGCACTGAACAAAAGAAAATTTCAAGTCCGCAATGTGTATATTCTCTTGACCAGGCGGGAATGTTATGATAAAATATGATTAACCGTAGATTTTCCTTAAAATCAGGAGGCGCGTTATGGCATACATTACACGGGAGCTTGAGCGCAAGTTCTTAAAGCTCAATGATTTTTTCAAGGTTATCCTTGTTACGGGCGCAAGGCAGGTCGGCAAAACGACGATGTTAAAGCACCTTGCAGGGAGCGACAGGACCTATGTCACGATGGACAATACAATGGCGAGAGAGCTCGCACAGTCTGACCCCGTGCTGTTCTTTCAGACCTATAAGCCGCCGATCCTTATTGATGAGGTGCAGAAAGCGCCGGAGCTGTTCGAGCAAATCAAAATTATTTGCGATGAGAGCGACGAAAAAGGTCTCATTTGGCTGACCGGTTCGCAGCAGTACAATATGATGAAACGAGTACGCGAGACGCTCGCCGGAAGAATCGGCATTTTGGAGCTGTACTGCTTGTCCGCAAGAGAAAAAGCAGGACTTGTGTTTGACACAGATTTGGATTTCTCTCTCGCCACCTTGCAGGCAAGGCAGCGTAAACTTCCCAAAAATGATGTGCTTCAGGTGTTCAATCATATTTGGGAAGGTGGTATGCCCCAGGTGCAGGGCGTAGACGACGAACTCCGGCTGGAATATTTCAATTCCTATGTTGACACCTACTTGATGCGTGATGCTACCGAAGCCGGCGGCATCACCGACACCGTTCGTTTCCGCAAATTTCTTGTGGGCTGTGCTTCTCTTGTTTCGGAGCAGGTCAATTATTCCACATTGGCTGAATCTGCCGACATTGCACCGAGTACCGCGAAAGAGTGGCTGAAAATTCTCGTTGGGTTGAACATCATCTATCTGTTAGCCCCCTATTCCAACAATGAGCTCAAACGCCTCAGCAAAACACCGAAGCTGTATTTCTGCGACACAGGACTATGTGCGTATCTTTCCATGTGGCTAACGCCGGATACGCTGCGAAACGGCGCTGCAAGCGGCCATTACTACGAGAACTATGTTGTGATGGAGCTGGTCAAGAACTACGCCTACGCAAAGTCCAAGGTGAACCTCACCTACTTTCGGGATTCCAATGCAAAGGAAATTGATGTGTTCGTTGAGGAAAACAATGTCATTCATCCGTTGGAAATCAAAAAGAGTGCAGCGCCCGACCGACGGGAGATCAAAAAGTACAGCGTAATTGACAAGGCTTCTTTGATCCGTGGCAACGGCGGCATCATCTGTATGTGCCAGGAGCCGATCCCGATTGACGCGGATAACTGTTTTATTCCGAGCAACCTAATCTAATCTGTATCCAAGCACCTGCTTCGGCAGGTGCTTTTTACGCATTGCCCAGAATGC
>DXSO01000280.1 GCA_019410445.1 Sutterella sp. | reverse complement strand
ACATGGCATCGTGATTAATTTGCATCGTACCTATTTGGATGAAGAGGGCAACAAGGCAGTTGTGCCGAGGGCTAAAAAACTTTTGCCGGGCCAGATTAAGGGTGGAGCCGTTCATTTTGGTGGAACGGTTGGTGATGTACTAGGACTTGCTGAAGGCATAGAAACCGCTTTGGCTGCGACTTTGCTCATGACGATGCCGGTGTGGGCAACTTTGGGGTGCGCGAATCTAAAGGACTTTACAAATATCCCGAATTCAGTCAAACGGTTGGTGATATTCGCCGACAATGACGCCAAATTCGCAGGACAAGCGGCTGCGTATGCAGCCGCTCACCGTATCGCAACCACCACTGCTATTGATGTCAAGGTTCTTGTCCCTGATAAATCAGGATGGGACTGGTTGGACGAACTTAATAATCGAGCCAAAAGTTTGCGATGAGTTCGTGAAGAACAGATGATTTTTACGTTCCCAAATTCTTTTTTGAGATATCTGTTTGTTTTGCTGGTGCTTCCAGCATTTCGACTCGGGCTTGGGCAATAAGGGAGCGCACCCAACGAGAACCTCCTTTTTGTAGGAAGATGCTTTTCTGATCAGGCGTGACGCGAATGATGATGAAATCTGTAAACGGAGTGCCTTCAATTGGTTTTCTTCCGGCACCGGCACGTGAGCCTCCCCGCTTAGATTTTGGCGTGGAGGAGGGCAACGCGGACGGTATTTTTTGATTTTTTTGAATCATAGCAACTGAGTCGATAAAAATACTTCGAAAGGAGTAGGTAGCGGTTCAGCTGAACTGATCCGAAGTTATTAGTGGAAACCCCCATGAGTATCATAGAGCACTCTCGGGTTTTTGTCTGTTGGTTTAGCAATAAATTCTGGAAGAATTTTGCAAAAAGAATGTGGTTGTGTTGATTTTGGTAAAAATCAGACAGTTCAGAGTTCTTTTTGCGTCGAAATATCTTGAATTTGGGGGACGAGGAAATGAAGCCTCTCATTGTCGTAAGTTCAAAAACGGGCAATACTCGAATCATTGCGCGAGCGCTGCAGGATGGAATCGGTGAGTGTGCTTATGTTGAGGCGAAACATATGCCGCGGGATCTTACGAATTACAACCCGATCGTATTGTGTTTTTGGTGCGATCGTGGTATGGCGCCGGAGGATATACAAGCTGCTGCGACTGTTATCAAACATAAGGATGTTGCATGTTTTGCCACAATGGGAGGCAATCCGGAATCAAATAAAGCCAAGGATTGGATGCGGCGAACAAGCAAAGCATTGACTGAGGCCGGTGAAGACAACTGTCTCTGTCTTGAGTTTCTTTGTCGAGGGCGTATTGATCCTGAGCTTTTTGCGCGGATGACAGCAATGATGGGAGGCGAGGTATCGCCTGAGCGAGAAACGCGTCGTCGGGAAAGCGAAACACACCCGGATCGGTTGGATGCATTGGCGGCCGTCAAAATTTATCGAGAAACCTTCAAGCAATGAAGGTGTAGGAAAAAAGCGGAAATTGTCGAAAAGTCAAGGCGAAGTAAATTTGTGCAGCCTCAAT
>DXSO01000028.1:7019-16894 GCA_019410445.1 Sutterella sp. | reverse complement strand
TGAGTCTCGTTTGCGTTCGTCTCAAAAGCGGTCGTTGGCTTTTGGGCTGTCAGCCTGCGACTCGAGAAAAAGGCGAGCCGGTGCATCAAACCGAATAAAAGGCCGGTGGGTAAGCAGTACTGAACGACTTTCAGAGATATCGTCCTGTACGGCTTAAAGGGCAAGACTTAATGGCTTCGACAGGGCCGGCGACGACGATACGACCGCCGGCCTGTCCGCCTTCGGGGCCCATGTCGATGATCCAATCGGCGTTTCGAATGATGTCCAGATCATGTTCGATGATGACCACTGTGGCTCCGTTTTCGATCAACTGGTTGATGACGCCCAATAGTGTTTCAACATCCAACGGATGTAAGCCGATGGTGGGTTCATCAAAAACAAAAACCGAATCGGTTTGGTTTCGAGACATTTCTCCGGCTAATTTCAGGCGCTGAGCTTCGCCGCCGGAAAGATTCGGCGTGGCTTCCCCGAGCGTGAGGTAGCCGAGCCCTAAACGAGCCAGCGTTTCAAGTCGTCTGCACACGGTTGAAAGTCCGGCACAGGCTTTCATGGCTGTGTTGATGTCCATGGACATCAATGCGGGAAGACTGTGCAACTCACCGTTTTGATTGGCAAATTCAATTTTGTGGGCTAGTTCTCCATAGCGACTGCCTCGACAGTCCGGACAGTCAATATTGACATCGGGCAGAAATTGAACGTCGAGGTTGACTTCGCCGGTGCCGTCACAAGTCGGACAGCGCAGTTTTCCCGTGTTGTATGAAAAATCACCGGCTTTGTAGCCCAAATCTTTTGCTTCGGGAGTTTTGGCAAAGACTTTGCGCAGTTCATCGTGAACATTGGCGTATGTTGCCACCGTTGAGCGGACGTTGATGCCGATGGGGGTGGCATCGATGAGTTTAACGGCGGCAATGTCGGGAGCAAGAATGCTTTCAACGTGTTCGGGCATCGGCGTATTGTTGGTGAGCGCAGTGAGTGCCGGTACAAGGCTTTCTAAAACCAACGTTGTTTTCCCGGAACCGGAAACACCGGTGACGACCGTCAGTCTTCCCTTGGGGATGCGTACAGTCAGAGGCTGGACGGTATGGATGGATTTGGTTTTGAGTTCGATGGATCCGAACTTAAAAATACTGTCGGGATCAGCAGGTTTTCTAAGTCGGATGGTGCGCCCCTTTAAAAAGGGACCGATGCAAGAGGCGCTGTTGGAGGACAGCGCGCTTACGGTGCCTTCGGCAATGATATTTCCGCCGTTGGCTCCGGCTGCGGGCCCCATTTCAATGAGATGATCGGCGGCGCGAAGAATTTGCACGTCATGATCGACAAAAACAACGGAGTTGCCGTCGGAAACCAAGTCCTGCATGATGTGTAAAAGACCCTCGATATTGCTTGGATGTAGCCCGATGGATGGTTCGTCGAGCACATACAGTACACCCGTGGTGCGGTTGCGTACGGCGCGAGCAAGCTGCATGCGCTGACGTTCCCCCGTTGAAAGCGTATTGGATGAGCGATCCAGTGAAAGATAGCTCAAGCCGAGATCGCACAGTCGCTTGGCATTTTCGAGAAAAGACTCGCAAATGCTGTTTGCCATCGGGCGAATTTCTTGAGGTAAAGAATTCGGAACGTTCTTGACCCACTCAATGAGTTCGGAGAGCGTTTTGCTGCAGGCTTGAGCCAGATTGATGCCGCACAGCAAAGGAGCGCGAGCTTTTTCCGAGAGACGAGTTCCGCCGCATAACGGACAGGCTTCTTCCTTCAAGAACTTGGCCACACGCTTCATTCCGGCTTCGTCTTTGACCTTTGATAGCGCATTTTCCACCGTGTAGACGGCATTGAAGTAGGTGAAGTCCAGTTCCGTCGGATTTGAATTTTTTCCTCCTTTGTAGAGGATGTGTTTTTTCTCGGCCGGTCCTTCAAAGACAATTTTTCTTTCCCGTTCGGTGAGCTCCTTAAATGGTACGTTGGTGCGCACCCCCATTTCTCGGCAAACATCGACCATCAAGGACCACATAAGAGATCCCCAGACAACGACGGCTCCTTGTTCGATGCTGAGCGTTTCATCGGGCACCAAGGTGCTTCGATCGACAGTGCGTACGATGCCCGTGCCACTGCAGTGCGGGCAGGCGCCGGCACCGTTAAAGGAGAGTTCTTCGGCAGAAGGTCCAAAAAAGTGCGCACCGCACGTCGGGCAGACGAGTTCTTTGTCGGCGGCAACGCAAAGCGAGGCTGGAATATGGTGACCGTTTGGGCACACATGACTGCCCAAACGAGAAAACATCAGTCTGAGACTGTTGAGCAATTCGGTGGAAGTGCCGAAGGTGCTGCGAATACCGGCAATGCCCGGGCGCTGACGTAGGGCCAATGCAGCAGGCACATGCAGTACATCGCCGACAGCGGCTTTGGATGCAATGCTCATGCGACGGCGCGTGTAGGCGGAGAGCGAGTCAAGGTATCGGCGAGATCCTTCGGCATAAAGGACCCCCATGGCCAAAGAGGATTTCCCGGATCCCGAAACGCCGGCAATACCGACAATTTTGTGCAGAGGAATCGATACGCTGATATTTTTTAGGTTGTGTACGCGCGCATTTCGTACGTCGATGTTCTCGATGCGGGTCATGATTGTTTTTTCAAAAAATGACGCAAAGTAGTTTATGCCTGTGCGGATAAGATGGCTGTGCGCTAAAGTGTGACGCCGTTGTACTTTGCTAGAGAATGACCGTGACTGATTCCACTCATTTTTGGCCTTTCCCCCGTCTTGTTGTTCATCGCGGCGGCGGTTTTTTGGCTCCGGAAAATACGCTTGATGCAATGCGTGAAGCTAAAAAGATCGGATGCAGAGCTATTGAATTTGATATTCAGACCACAGTCGATGGCAAATTGGTTCTGTGCCACGATGAGTATCTCGGTCGTGTGATACAAGGGAATGCGCGCGTGAGCGAACTCAGTTCGGAACAATTGAAGCAACTTCGTGTCATCAATCCGCATTCTCCCGAGCAGGCGTCTTCGGCCGTTTGTTTTTTTGAAGAAGCCGTCAGTCTTTGCAATGAACTCGACCTCATGATGAATGTCGAACTCAAGCCAGCTTCCGGATTGGAGTCGACTCTGGCGCAGGTTGCCGCTACGGCTTTTGAAACACTTCGTATTTCCGTACCTGTATTGGTTTCCAGTTTCAGTGCGGCATGCTTAAAGCAATTTTCTCAGCTGTGTCCTCAACAGCCCTGCGGTTTTTTGTATGAACATGCAGACTGCAATTGGCTTGGCACGGCTTTGGATTTGCATGCCAGCACGGTACATCCTAAAGACGAATTCGCAAGCTTGGAGATGATTGAAACGGCGCACGACAACGGTTTGGGTGTGATGGTTTGGACGGTGGACGATGTTGTCTGTGCCGAGAGATTATTGCAAAACGGGGCGGATGCCGTTTGCACGAACCGCCCCGAAGATCTGATGAGATTGTTTTAGTGCTGCGTTTCAATCAGAACCGATCCGGCCGGTCCGAGCAAAAAGCGCGTATCGGAACGCGGACGGAATGATTTCAGCACGACGAAACCAGGAGCAGTTTTGGCATTGGTACTCGCCTGCTGCTTGGCCGAAACATGGGACAAAACGAAACGGCAAGCCGAGGCATCTGAAGCCGTGACCGTTACCGAAGAGTGGCGTTCGATCGCGGCGCGCTCGCTCAGCGGCAAAGTCTGTGCGCTGACGCAATCGACCCCCGGTACGAAATGCATGGTTTTGAGTTCTTGAACCATTTCGCGAGCAATATTGGCATAGGTGCGGTTGCTGTCGATGACCGGACCAAACAAACACACAACACTAACCCAAAGAACCGTAATGCCCGATGCGCTCAGCCAGGGACCGGTCCAGAAACGAATCGGACGACGCATCATTCGGCGGGTGCACAAATACAGCCAGAAGGCAAGAAGAACACCGGCTATTAAGACAGCAATCCAGTGTGCATGCGAAACAGATTCGTCGGCAGTCAGACGTTGGATCGACCAGTGCATCTTGGGCGGAAAACCAAAAGTCCAGGCAAGGAAATAGGCCCAAATACCGGCAAGCGCCAATGTAAAAATAGCCACTGAGAAAAGTTCGAGCATGCTCTTGGTGCTGCGGTCGCAGGCCATCAGACCGAAGGCCGCAAGAACGCACATCGGCGCAATCATCACGGAAAGCAGCGTTTCGGCGGCGACATCCGATGAAAGAACAAAACCGGCAAGCCAGGCACAGCAAAAGCTGAGGGGAAGCGCAATATGAGTGATCGTCAAATTGCGTCGCCACATCCAAACAGCCCAGAACGCAAAAGGCCAAGCAGGGCAAAGGTACCAGACAAAGTGCTTGATGAACCAGAGAATTTCTTGCGGGTCGAACAAGCCGACGATTTGGATTTGATGTTGAGCCCAGAGATTAAAGTAGTCGCCGGCCACAACACCGGCCGATAAGTAGGCTGTTATCGGCCAAAGACTGAATGTGATGAAGGCCGCGCCTACGGTGGTGAGGATTTTGCGTCCTGTGTCGCCGATGCCGCGTACAAGAATGTGAGACATGAGGCAAGCCGCAAGGACAGTCGCTCCGACGAGCAGATTCGAGCACAAAATGCTTGCTCCGCAGGCAATGCCTGCCAAAGCCGATCCCCAATAGGGGCGTGTCAATGCCCAGCAGCAGCCGAAAAATGCCGCGCATGAGAATGCAAGTTCGGCAGTCTCAAAAATTGCTTCGTGCTGCTTGACGACGATGCCGAACAGGGAAATAAAGAAAAGTGTGGCCGCATCAGCGATCAAACGGCCGAAATCACGATATTGGGCTTGACGGGCAAAGGCTTGCTCAACGGGCTGAGCTTCACGGCGTCGTGCCAGAAACCACGTGCCGTACCAGATGCAGGATGTGCTGAGCGCAAACCAAAGGATGGAGGAAAGGCGCAAGGCACGAATTTCACCGAGCAGGCCGGAGAAAAGTGAAGTGAAAATGCCGCCGACCCAGCCTGGAAGAGGCCCTTGTTCGGTAATGATTTCGCCGGAGGCAAAGGGAAAAAGCCAGCTTGCGGGATCGCTGAAGTCAATGGAGACAACTTCGGCCAGCAGTCTGCTTTCGGCCGATGACCAGAGATCGCGGCCGAAAAGTCCCGACAGAATGAAGACCGATAACAGAGCAAGCAGAAGAAAGCGCGGCATTTTGTGCGCGGCTTCCTGCGTAACATTCAGTGGCGTTGGCTTAAGGTCTAGCATTCCGTAGGGCGTAAAGAGGTGAATTGACTTATTTTACTTTGCGGCATGCCTTCTAGTTGTGATAGACACGAGTGAGAGCCGCAAACACCAAAAAGCCCCGAACAAGGCGGGGCTTTTGGATACCAAGCTTGGAGTATTCCTGGGAGCAGGGGCAAAAAGTTTTGCCCGCTGCGGCAATCCCGAAGAATTACTTGGCGCTCTTGGTGACGTGAGCGTACTTGGCGCGGAACTTTTCCACACGACCGGCTTCGACGATGCGGGTCTGAGCGCCGGTGTAGAAGGGGTGGCTTTCCGAGCTCGTATCAAGCTTGAAGAGCGGGTAGGTCACGCCGTCGATTTCAACGGTTTCCTTGGTCTGCACAGCAGAGGAAATGATGAAGGTCTTGTTGATCGAGAGGTCAACGAAAGCGACGGGACGATACTCGGGATGAATATTGGGTTTCATTTAAAAAGATTCCGAAAAATATTTTGTCGGCCGCCCGACGGGCCTTGCGCAACTGCCTCCACTCAGGGGTCTTACGTTGGGCATGCTCGCCACGTACCAAACGGAAAGGACGCGATTATCCTTGATTTTTTTATGAAAATCAAGTCTCTTCGCTCGGCAGAAGACATAAAAAGACGCCCTGAAGCAAAATCAGAGCGTCTTTCTGTACAACGGCTACGGATGATTATCTGCCGCCTCGCATCATCTCGAAGAATTCCGCATTGCTCTTGGTATTGCGGATCTTTTCAAGCAGGAATTCCATGGCTTCAATTTCATCCATATCGAAAAGAAGCTTGCGCAGGATCCAGATCTTTTGCAGATTGTCCGGAGCAATCAGCAAGTCTTCGCGGCGAGTACCCGAACGATTGATGTTGATAGCCGGATAAACGCGTTTTTCAGCCAAACGGCGTTCCAGAACAATTTCTGAGTTGCCGGTACCCTTGAATTCTTCAAAGATCACATCATCCATGCGGCTGCCGGTGTCGACCAGTGCCGTGCCGAGAATTGTCAGAGAGCCGCCTTCTTCGACGTTGCGGGCTGCACCGAAGAATCGCTTGGGACGCTGCAGCGCATTGGCATCCACGCCGCCGGTGAGCACTTTGCCGGAGCTGGGAACCACAGTGTTGTAGGCGCGGGCAAGGCGTGTGATCGAGTCGAGCAGAATCACCACGTCTTTTTTGCTTTCGACGAGTCGCTTTGCCTTTTCAATGACCATTTCAGCAACCTGAACATGGCGCGTAGCGGGTTCATCAAAAGTTGAGGCGATGACTTCCCCCTTGACCGAGCGCTGCATTTCCGTCACTTCTTCGGGTCGCTCGTCAATGAGAAGCACCATCAGGACGCAGTCGGGATGATTGGCGGTAATGGCGTGTGCGATTGACTGCATCAAAATCGTTTTACCGGTTTTGGGGCTGGCAACGATCAAGCCGCGCTGGCCCTTGCCGATCGGAGCGATGATGTCAATCAGTCGGCCGGTGACGTTTTCCTCGCCGCGCATATTGCGCTCCAGGCGCAGCGGTTCTGTAGGAAACAGCGGGGTGAGGTTCTCAAAGAGCATGCGGTGCTTGAGTGCTTCAGGAGGCAGCCCATTGACCGTGTCGACTTTCACCAGTGCAAAGTAGCGTTCGTTGTCCTTGGGAGTGCGTACTTCGCCTTCGATTGAGTCGCCGGTGTGCAGATTGAAGCGACGAATCTGAGACGGAGAGATGTAAATATCGTCCGTACTCGCGAGATAGCTCGTATCGGGACTGCGCAGAAAGCCGAAGCCGTCAGGCAGAACCTCAAGCGTGCCGTCACCGAAAATTTGTTCGCCCTGCTTGGCGCGCTTTTTAAGAATTGCGAACATGAGTTCCTGCTTGCGCATGCGTTGCGCATTGTCGATCTCAAGTTCAGTCGCCATCTCAAGCAGTTGGCTGATGTGAAGTGTTTTGAGCTCTGAAAGATGCATTTTGAAGTGAATTTACAGATCGTCTGCCCGCACGCATGCAGCCGCGCGTGACTGCGAACAAACGAAAAACGCCCTTACGATGAAGAGCCGGTTTGCAGATTGAACAAAAAAGAACGGAAATTTGAGCCGGAATCCGGCATTTGCGCCCGCTGAGCTGTTGCTTTGGGCTGAGAGAATTGTGGCCGGGCGGCACTGAACGCCGCCCGCAATCGGCCGAAGTTTACAGTATTTTTGTTAGAGATACTGCTCGATGAATGCCATCAGTTCGCTTTTTCCCATGGCACCGGTGTGCTGGCCGATGAGTTCGCCGTTTTTGTAGACGAGAACGGTCGGGATGCCGCGGATGTTGTTTTCGGCGGCAATCTGTGTGTTTTCGTCAACGTTGTACTTGGCAATCACGGCGCGGCCGTTGTACTGCTCGGCGGCTGCATCCAGAGACGGAGCCAACATGCGGCAGGGACCGCACCAAGGAGCCCAGAAGTCAACGAAGACAGGTTTGTCAGCTACGCCTTTGACGGTTTCCTGAAAGTTGTCATCGGTCGCGGTGATGATGAATTCGCTCATGATTTTCTCTGAGTTGAAGTTATATGCTGCGCTGCAGCGTTTTTGAGGGATTCAACACGTGCACAGACTTCACACGCGTTTGACTCGGTTGGTAAACCGCACGATTTGATGCGGTGAGGTTAAAACGCCCCGATCGGAACCGAGCGAGTGAAAAACTTCGCAAACGGCAGACGAAACAAAAGAAAAAGTGCCTTGACCCTCATTGGGTTAGGGCTGCAGCCGGCAGACCCAATATCGGTCGGCCGCACAAACAGCCTCGACACAGACTCGCGGTCTGAGCATCAGCTGTCCTTGACCGTGGGCAATATATCAAAAATCAAAGCTTCCCGTCAGGAGATTGATTTATCCAATTTGCGGTGAAAGAAAAAATCTATCGCAGCTTCACACAAGGCAGAAAACAAGGGTTCGGGATGCTTGATGTTTTTTTCAAAAGAGCACCAATGTCCCCTTTTAAGATGAATTTCTTTGGAAAAGCCTTTTAGGAGCATTCGCATACGTCTAAAATTGAACGAATTTTGCACGGGCTTTTGCTAAGCCCAATGGTCTTTGAACAAAAAGAACTCAAGGGAGAATAAAAACATGGCACCCAGACACTTTCTCAAGCTTGCCGACTTCACCAAGGACGAACTCAACACGATGTTGCGCCGTGCTGCGGAAATTAAGGCTCTGCAGAAGGCTGGAACGCCTTATGCGCCCTTTGGCGGCAAAGTGCTGCTGATGATTTTCGAAAAGGCCAGTACGCGCACTCGCGTGTCCTTTGAGTCCGGCTTTTATCAGTTGGGCGGCAATGTGATTCATCTTTCCAGTCAGGGCTCCCAGCTTGGTCGTTCCGAATCGATCGAGGATACTGCCCGTGTGGTTAGCCGCATGTGCGATCTCGTGATGATCCGTACGTTTGGTCAGGATCGTCTGGAGGCGTTTGCCCAAAATAGCCGAGTGCCCGTGATCAACGGACTTACCGACGAATATCATCCCGTTCAGATCATGACCGACATTCTGACCTTTATGGAACACAAGGGATCCATTGAAGGCCGCACGGTCTGCTGGGTGGGGGATGCCAACAACATGAGCTATTCGTGGTTGGAAGCGGCCAAGATTCTCGGCTTCCATGTCAATTTGGCGATTCCCGAAGGCTACCCGCTTGATTTGTCGTTGATTCCGGAAGGCGACGATTACTACACAATCTTCCGTGATCCTGTCGAAGCCGCCAAGGGGGCCGATCTTGTGACCACCGACGTGTGGACGTCCATGGGATTTGAAGCGGAAAACGAAAAGCGTCGCAAGGATTTTGCCAACTATCAAGTCAATGCCGCCGTAATGGCTGCCGCTAATCCCGGAGCGCTTTTCATGCATTGCCTGCCGGCGCACCGCGGTGAAGAGGTGACCGCTGAGGTGATTGACGGTGAACAGTCCGTGGTGTGGGATGAGGCTGAAAATCGCCTGCATGCTCAAAAGGGCATCATGGAATTCTGTCTTCTTGCATCGGCAAAGGCTTGATGTTGAATAAGGTGCAAAAAACACCCAATGTGCAGCGCCGCGTCGAAGTCAACCGTGCTGCACCGTCGCTTGTGCGCTTGTCCAAGCGCATGAGCGAACTTGGATTGGCCAGTCGCCGAGAAGCGGATGCCTTCATAGAAAGAGGGTGGGTGCTTGTTGACGGCGTTGTTGCCCAGCTTGGTCAAAAAGTGGGGCCGAAAGCTCGCATAGAGCTTTTGCCTCAAGCCAACAGTTCGCAGCAAAAGCTTGTTACGGTGCTTTTAAATAAGCCGGTTGGTTATGTAAGCGGACAGGCAGAAGACGGCTACAAGCCCGCCAAGACGCTTATTACGCCTCAAAATCGATGGGCTGCCGATGATTCCTCAGTGCGTTGGAATCCAGCGCAGTTGAGAAGTCTGGTGCCGGCAGGGCGACTTGACATTGATTCGGTCGGACTTTTAGTGCTCACCCAGGACGGGCGCGTGGCCAAAACCATCATCGGTGAAAACAGCACGATTGAGAAGGAATACATCGTGCGTGTGGCTGACGCTCAAACCGGCGGAGCGCCGCAGTTTTTGCCGCAGACACTGTCGCTTCTGCGACACGGTCTGTCGCTTGACGGCAAGGCGTTGTTGCCGGCGCAAGTCGAACCGTTGAATGACGATGAATTGCGTTTTGTGCTCAA
>DXSO01000028.1:0-7009 GCA_019410445.1 Sutterella sp. | reverse complement strand
GCGCCAAATTCGACGAATGTGTGCGGCTGTGGGTTTTAAAGTTCTGAGACTCAAGCGCGTGCGCGTCGGCGGCGTGCGTCTTGGCGCACTGCCTCCCGGAAAATGGCGGTACCTCAAAGAAAACGAGCGTTTTTGATTTTTACGTTGACGGCAAGCACGTATGTACGCGCCAGAATTTGATCCTATTGCATTTTCGCTTGGTCCCGTTGCCGTGCATTGGTACGGCTTGATGTATTTGCTTGGTTTTGCTGCGTTTTGGACGCTCGGCAGACTGCGTGCAAAGGATCCCTGGCGTTCAATCAGTGTGGAAAATGTCGAGGATCTTCTTTTCTACGGAGTCATCGGCGTTATTTTGGGCGGGCGCCTGGGTTTTTGTTTGTTTTATCAACCTGAGTGGTATTTGACGCATCCGTTGGATATTTTCAAGGTTTGGCAAGGCGGCATGAGTGCCCATGGCGGCATTATCGGTTCGATTCTGGCGATCTACGTTTTTGCTCAGGTCAAGAAAAAGACCTTTTTTACGGTGGCCGATTTCGTGGCACCTTTGGTTCCGCTCGGGTTGATGTTTGGACGCATCGGTAACTTCATCAATGGAGAGCTCTGGGGGAGAGCAGCAAGCCCGGACTTGCCATGGGCCATGGTGTTCAGGCATTCAGGCACGCTTGTGCCTCGTCACCCCTCTCAGCTTTATGAAGCTTTTCTTGAGGGAGCGCTGTTGTTTACGGTGCTGTGGCTTTTTTCGCGTAAACCGCGTGCCGCCGGCGCCGTCGGAGCACTTTTTTGTATTGGATACGGGTTGGTTCGCTTCATCGTGGAATATTTCCGCGAACCCGACAGCTATCTTGGATTGGGACTGCTGGGACTTTCTCGCGGGCAGTGGTTGAGCCTGCCGGTGATGGCTGTAGGGGTAATTGTCTGGTTCTGGGTGCATCGCAGCTCAAAAAAGGCTTAACTGCACTCATTTATTCAAACTTTAAGTCTCCGCTGGCGGCACCCACGAGTGAGGCAAATACAATGGCCGCCGTTTCCGTACGCAGCACGCGCGGTCCGATTAGGGCGCACTGCCAGCCTTTTTGTTTGGCCAGTTCAATTTCATTGTCATCAAAACCGCCTTCTGGCCCCACGGCGAAAGTGCATGAAGTCAACCCTTGAAGTTTCGGCGCTTGGTTGGCTCCTGGGGCAAGAATGAAGCGAACTTGATCGGGTAGTTCAAGCGCTTCTGCAAATGTCATGAATCGCACGGAAGGTACGATTGCTCGACCGCATTGTTCTGCAGCACCGGCAGCAATGTCGGCGCATTTGGAAAGTCGCTTTTGAATGCGCTCTCCGCTTAGTTTGGTTACGGATCGAGAGGCAGGCACGAGCACGATTTCATGGATGCCGAGTTCCACGGCCTTTTCAATGATCCAATCGGTCTTTTCAGGACTCACAAGAGCTTGCACCAGACGCATGCGCACGGGGCTTTCTACGGCGCTTTGACGCACGGTTTGCACAACGATAAAGCCTTCTTTGCCCTCAAAGGCGATGGGACCGGAAGCTTCATTGCCTCGACCGTCAAAAAGCGTGGCGATTTCTCCGGCCTTCATGCGAAGCACGCGGCCAGCGTGATGTCTGGCTTTTTCAGGAAGTACGCATTTTTCGTTGAGAATAAACTCGGCGTCGGGGCAATAGAAACGAGGCATGGGATTTGAGTACCAAAGGGCTGAAAAACGAATGGCATTCGGCATTGTATAAATGCTTGGCCCTGACGGCAAAGCACTGAAACGCAGTGAAAAATCTTCAGTGTTTATGCATGGTAAAATCGGGCGACTTCATAAAACGGCTCCGAGAGAGATCCCGGAGCGCTTCTTTTCGCACTTTTTATACCCAAATAAAATGACCGAAACAGTCTCTGCCAAGACGATGGCCGCCGCTGTCCGCGCCCTTTCGATGGATGCGGTTGAACGCGCCAAGTCCGGCCATCCCGGCATGCCGATGGGCATGGCCGACATTGCCGTGACACTTTTCACCCGCCATCTGCGTCACAACCCGGCTGATCCTCAGTGGCCTGCCCGCGACCGCTTCATTCTTTCCAACGGTCACGGCTCCATGCTGCAGTACGCCATGTTGCATTTGACTGGCTACGACGTTTCGATGGAAGACATCAAGAATTTCCGTCAGCTCGGCAGCAAGACTCCGGGACACCCTGAAGTAGGCGTGACGCCCGGCGTGGAAACCACGACCGGCCCGCTTGGACAGGGTATTGCAAACGCCGTTGGCATGGCACTGGCCGAAAAGATGCTTGCTGCGGAATTCAACCGTGATGGTTTTGAAATCGTCAACAACCGCACGTACTGCTTCTTGGGCGACGGCTGCATGATGGAAGGCATCAGCCATGAAGTTTGCTCGCTTGCCGGAGTCTGGGGACTCAATAAGCTTGTTGCTATCTACGATGACAACGGCATCAGTATTGACGGCGATATCAAAGGCTGGTACGGCGATGATGTGCGCGGTCGTTTCGAAGCTTACGGTTGGAACGTGATTGGTCCGATCGACGGACACGATGCACAGGCCGTTGATCAGGCTCTTTCTTTGGCGAAGACGGAACAATCCAAACCCACGCTCGTCATTTGCCGCACCGTTATTGGTCAAGGCAGTCCCAACCGAGCCGGCACGGCTAAGGCTCACGGCGAAGCGCTTGGTACGGATGAAATCGCTGCAACTCGCGCCAATATCGGCTGGAACTATCCGCCATTTGAAGTGCCGCAGGAAATCTACGATGCGATGGATGCCCGTCAGGCCGGAGCCCGTATGCAGGGTGAGTGGAAGGAGCTCTTTGCCAAGTACGAAGAGGCCTATCCGGAGTTGGCTGCCGAATTTAAGCGTCGTTTGTCGGGTGTTTTGCCCGAAGGCTTTGACGAGACTGTGATGAACGCACTGTGTGCGGCCGTTTCGGCAGCTGAAACTGTTGCTACCCGCAAGGCTAGCCAGAAGGCTCTGAATGCGCTTGCTCCGAGCCTGCCTGAACTGTTGGGCGGTTCGGCCGACTTGACTGGTTCAAATCTTACCAATTGGACGGGTGTGGAAAGACTGACCCGTGAAAACATGCTTGGTCGCCACATCAGTTACGGTGTGCGTGAATTCGGCATGAGCGCTATTCAAAACGGTGTGGCGCTCTACGGTGGTTTTATCCCGTACAGCGGCACCTTCCTGACGTTCTCGGACTATGCGCGCAATGCCATCCGCATGGCTGCTCTGATGAAGCTGCGTTCGATCTTCGTGTTTACGCACGACTCGATCGGTCTGGGTGAAGACGGTCCGACCCATCAGTCCATCGAGCATGTCTCGAGCCTTCGTCTGATTCCCAATCTTGATGTCTGGCGTCCGGCCGATACGGTTGAAAGCGTGGTGGCCTGGTCGAGTGCGCTTGAGCGCCAGGACGGACCGAGTTCGCTCATCTTTACGCGTCAGAATTGTGCGTTTGTGGATCGCGATGAAGTTGACGCCGATCTCATCGCCAAGGGTGGTTACGTTGCTGCCGAAGCTCCCGCAGGAGCCGAAAATCTTCAGGCAGTGATCGTGGCAACGGGTTCCGAAGTGGAACTGGCTATGAAGGCGCGCGCACTGCTTACGGCGATGAATGTGCAGGTGCGTGTCGTATCGATGCCCTGCTGCGATGTCTTTGACCGACAGGATGCAGAGTACCGCAACGCCGTGCTGCCGGCCGATAAGCCCATTTTGGCGATTGAGGCTGGTACGACCGCTCTTTGGTACAAGTATCTGCACGGCAATGGAGACGTGCTCGGCATCGACACGTTCGGAGAATCGGCTCCGGCTTCGGTGCTCTGGAAGCACTTTGGCTTTACGCCCGAAAATTGCGTGCAAAAGGTTTTGGCGCTGCTCGCCAAGTAATCAATAAAAAGAAGGTAGGAGAATTTCCCATGACGATTCGTGTGGCTATCAACGGCTTCGGCCGCATCGGGCGCAACGTTTTGCGCGCTCACTACGAAGGCGGCAAGAAGCATGACGTTGAAATCGTCGCCGTCAATACGCTCGGTTCCGACGAGATCAACGCGCATCTGCTGCGCTACGACACCGTTCACGGACGCTTTAACGGAGAGGTTTCAACCGATGGTCCGGAATGCCTGATCGTCAACGGCGACCGCATCCGCATGTTCTCGACCCGTGATCCGCGTGAAATTCCGTGGGGCGACTACGGCGTTGACGTCGTGCTTGAATGCACGGGTGCTTTCACGAGCAAGGAAAAGGCTTTGGTGCATCTTGAACAGGGTGCCAAGAAAGTTCTGATTTCGGCTCCGGGCAAGAATGCCGATGCAACGGTTGTCTACGGTGTCAATGACGACGTGCTTACCTCCGACATGACCGTGGTGTCCAATGCTTCCTGCACGACCAACTGCTTGGCTCCGGTTGTGGCTCCGCTGCACGAAGCCATCGGTCTGGAACGCGGCCTGATGACGACGATTCACTCGTATACGAACGATCAGGTGCTTACCGACGTGTATCACAAGGATATGCGCCGTGCCCGTTCGGCTACGCACTCCATGATTCCGACCAAGACCGGCGCAGCTGCTGCTGTGGGTCTCGTGCTGCCGGATCTCAACGGCAAACTTGATGGTTTTGCCGTTCGCGTGCCGACCATCAATGTGAGCTTCGTGGATTTGACCTTCACGGCCAAGCGTGACACAACGGTTGAAGAAGTCAACGCCATCATGAAGGCAGCTTCCGAGTCGCCGCGTCTGAAGGGCGTTCTCGGCTACAACGATCTGCCGCTCGTATCGATCGACTTCAACCACGATCCGCACAGCTCTACGTTCGACGCTACGCTTACCAAGGTTTCCGGCGGCCGCCTCGTGAAGGTGACGAGCTGGTATGACAATGAATGGGGCTTCTCGCACCGTATGCTCGATACGGCTTGCGCGATGATGGCTGCCAAGTAATTCGTTCGTTTTATCGATGTGCCGGCTGCAGAGGTTCTCTGCAGCCGGTTTTCAAAATCTTTTTAGGAATTCAAGCTTATGCAGGTTCTGACTTTGGAATCGCTCGCCAAGCAGGGGGCGCTTGCCGGCAAGCGCGTACTCATTCGTTCTGATTTGAATGCTCCGCGCGATGAAGCGGGCAACATCACCGACGAGACGCGATTGATCGCCAGCGTTCCGGCTATCCGTCTGGCCTTGGATGCCGGCGCAGCTGTGATGGTGATGAGCCATCTCGGCCGTCCGACTGAAGGCGAGTGCCGTCCGGAAGACTCACTTGCAACCATTACGGTTCGTATGAGCGAACTCGTAGGCGTACCCATTACGCTGTCGCGCCGTTATCTGGAAGAAGGCGTTCAGGTCAAGCCCGGTCAGGTAGTGATGCTCGAAAACTGCCGCTGCAACAAGGGCGAAAAGAAGAACAACGAAGAGCTCGCGAAGGCCTATGCCGCATTGTGCGATGTGTATGTCAACGACGCTTTCGGTACCGCACACCGAGCTCAAGCCTCCACCGAGGGTGTGGCTCGCTTTGCTTCCGTTGCCTGTGCCGGCCCTCTGATGGCTTCCGAAATCGAAGCGCTTACCAAAGCCGTAGCAGAAGCCGAGCATCCGCTTGTGGCGATCGGCGGCGGTTCGAAGGTTTCGACCAAGCTCACGATTCTCAACAACCTTGCACAGAAGGTCGATCAGCTCATCGTGGGCGGTGGCATTGCCAATACTTTCCTGTTGGCTGCCGGCTACAAGGTCGGCAAGTCGCTTGCCGAACCCGAACTGGTGGATGAATGCCGAAAAGTGCTTGAAACGCTCAAGGCTAAGGGAGCTACGCTGCCGTTGCCGGTCGATGTGGTTGCTGCCAAGAACTTCTCGCCGGAAGGTCCGTTCCGTACCTGCTCGGTTGACGAAGTGGCCGATGACGAAATGATTCTCGACGTGGGACCGAAGACAGCTCAGATGCTGGCTGACTATGTGCTCAAGTCCAAGACCATTGTCTGGAACGGTCCGGTCGGTGTTTTTGAAATGGCTCCTTATGCGCAGGGTACGGCGGAGCTTGCCAAGGCGATTGCACAGGCAACTTCGGAAGGTGCTTTCTCGATTGCGGGCGGCGGTGATACGGTGTCAGCAGTCTCCGTCTTTGGCGTGGCCGATAAGGTGAGCTACATTTCGACGGGTGGCGGCGCTTTCTTGGAGTTCCTTGAAGGCAAGAGTCTGCCGGCAATTGCCGTGCTTCAGGAGCGTGCGAAGGCTTAAGGGCTGACCTTTGATGCTCTGAAGGAAAAAGGCACCGCGTTAAAGCGGTGCCTTTTTTCAATGCATGAGGCTAATTCGTTATTGTTCGCCTCGTTGTGCTTTGTCTTCCCGACGCAGTTTTTCTGCCAACGCATGCACGTACTTCCAACCCACGGCTACAACGACCGGTCCCATGGCCGCAGCCACGACCCCGAGCAGCAAAATCATCGAAAGGTTGTTTTTAACGATCGGGATGTTGCCGAAAAGATAACCTACTCCGATAAGGGAAACAGCCCAGAGACAAGCACCCAGACCGCTGTAGAGTTCAAATCGTCCCATACTCATGCGGGCAGCTCCTGCAACGAGCGGAGCAAAAGCGCGCACGATGGGAACAAAACGCGCAAGTACGATCGTTTTGCCGCCGTGTTTTTCATAAAAAATTTGCGTCTTGCGCAATTTCTCGATATCGATCCAACTGATGGAGCCGTCGTAGATCTTGTTGCCAAGCCAGCGACCGGTATGAAAACCCAAGGTATTGCCGAGACAGGCACCGATGATGACGGCAAGCATAAGTCCCCAAGGACTCATGGTCCCGGCTGCTGCGACCGTTCCGGCGACGAAAAGAAGAGAGTCACCCGGCAGAAAAGCAAGTACCACAACGCCCGTTTCCAAAAAGAAGATCAGGAACATCGCGAGGTAGACAAACCAACCATATTCGGTGGCGAGAACCATTAAAAAATGGTCGGCATTGGTAAAGAGTTCCAGAACGAGACTCGAGATGTCCATGGTTTTTTGCTTTCTATTTGGCG
>DXSO01000279.1:1013-1549 GCA_019410445.1 Sutterella sp. | reverse complement strand
AGGCAGCCTCGCGTTAGTTCATCGACTCGGTCTTCATTCTTCGCACAGAAAAATGTTTTCCGTACTGGCGAGTGTTTTGGAGCCTTTCGTACTGATTGCGCTGGGTTTTGTTCTGCGCGCTACGAAACATTTTGGTGACAAGACACTCTGGGACGGCGTTGAAAAACTCGTCTTCTGGGTCTTGTTTCCTCCCCTGCTCTTTAACAGCGTGGCATCGGCTAAGCTTTCCGGAGCCGATACGGCAACGTTTCTTATTTTCGGTACATTGGCGATGGCCACGGGCGTTTTCTTGTCTCGAGGCGTCAGTCGACTCGCGCCATCCGATCCGCTGACGGCCGCTTCTGTTCGGCAAACCGGTTACCGCTTCAATTCCTATATTTGTTTTTCACTTGCCCTCAACATGTACGGGCAGGAAGCGTTGGCCTTGGTGGCACTTCTGACTGGCATATGGGTTCCCATTTCCAATGCAATAGCCGTAGCCGATTTGGCTTGCGCGTCCAAAAAAGGCTCTGCTCCTGATGTCGGCGAAATTATTC
>DXSO01000279.1:0-1003 GCA_019410445.1 Sutterella sp. | reverse complement strand
CTCTCATCCTTGCCACCCTTGCCGGACTGGCTGCGAACATTCTTTCGCAGCTGACTGACTTTGAGATTCCGCATTTCGTCACACAAGTTTTTGCTTCACTTGGTTCCGCCTCGATGGCAACGGCTTTGCTTGCCATCGGTGCGGGACTAGCGGTGGAAGACTTTGCTCGCTACCGTAGGTTGATTGCTTTGTCGAGCTTTCAGCGCCTTGTTGTTTTGCCGGCCATTGCGCTGCTGATTGCACTGCTTGCTGATCTGACGAACACGCAGACAGCGTCCTTGATGTGTTATGCCGTCGTACCGACCGCCAACTCCTGCTACATCATGGCGACTCGAATGGGCGGAAACGGAGCGGTGGTAAGCGATCTCACAAGCGTAGAGGTCATGACAAGCCTCGTGACCATCCCTTTGTGGTGTTGGGTCTTGCAGATGTGGATTCTGTAAAGCGCCGCCGAATTCAAATCGACGGGAGCGTATTAAGATAGGCTCTGAGCGCCGGAAGCACTGCCTGGTCTCCTTCTCGATTCAGCGCCTTGCAGACATCTTCAAACGGCATCAGGCTGACGGCCTGTGACTCCCAGCCGGCCAATGCCGGCGAACCGGCTTTCCGCCGGGCCAGATAGTAGCGCGTGACGACAATGCGGCGTTTGACATCAAGAAGAAACGCGTTGGGCTCGACAAGAAGGCCTGCCTCCTCCCATGTTTCTTTTGCAGCGTTCTGCGCCAGAGATAGAACCGGTTCAAGACGCCCCTTTGGAAAGGTTGCCTTGGTTCCCAAAAATTCATTCGTCGGATGCACGATCCAAATGCGATGATCGGGCTCGACGACCACACAGCCCGACGTCGCTCGAAACCCCGGCGGCAGGACAAAATCAGGTTCTCCGGCAATGGCGTCTGCAACCAGTTCACGCCACTGCCAGGGATCTTCCTCACGGATTCCGACGTCTTGAGTAAAGGCAATGCCGTTGACGGATTCCGGCAAATCGGCAGCGGCAGTTCTAGAA
>DXSO01000278.1 GCA_019410445.1 Sutterella sp. | reverse complement strand
TCTCCTTTTGAGCGACTCCGCGACGCTTGGCCGGCGCGAAACTCGACACGTCCACCGTAAGCATCATTTCGGAAGGCAAATTCATCGCCACTTCCTGGTGCGTGGTGTAAATGACAATTCCGCCGGCTCGCACATGCTGAGCGACGGTATCTGCAAGGTTGGCCACGCTTGCCACGTCCAAAGCCGTAAACGGCTCATCGAGCACCCACACGGGCTTACTCATGCTCACAAACAAACGCGCCAGAGCAACTCTGCGGCGCTGCCCTTGGGACAACTCGCCCGTGGTGTGTTCAATGAAATCTCCCAATCCAACTTTCTCGAGAGCGTCGACAAGCTGATCGTCCTTGGCGATGATATTGCCCATGCGGGCCGAAATTCGAACGTTTTCAATAGCCGAAAGATCGTCCTTCACACCGTTCATATGACCGATGTAGACAAGATCTCGATAGTAGTCTTCCTTGAGATCCGCAATGGACTCTCCCTTGTAGAGAATTCGGCCTGCATCGGGCTGCATAAGGCCGGTGAGAAGTCGCAGCAAAGAAGTCTTGCCCGTGCCATTGGCACCGGCAAGCCGCACCAGCGTTGAGGCTGGCGCTGAAAAATTCAGTCCCGTAAATAGGAGTCTTTCGCCACGTTCAAGCTCAAGAGCTTCCGCTTTCAGGCTCACTGCCTGGTTTGTCTGGGTCATGGGTTTGATTTGTCCAATTGGAGTGCTTTGCTGCAGGAAAAACCAAACGTTGATCGGACGATGGCCTGTGTGAACAGCTTCACACGCATCCCTGCACGGACGACGCGAGTCCGCAAGCATAATTTTTATCTGCCGCGAGTTTAATTTCGGCCGATTAATCTAGTCTTAGGATCGGTTCAGAGTCCTCTCGATCCCACGACATTTCTCTATCGAAACGATAGTTAATTCTTCTGTCAGAGTCACAAAAAGCCTCCGTCTAGGCACTCTTGCTTATTTCGAAAAAAAGCTCCTCGGTCATAAAATCAAGGAATTGCGCTTTAAAAGAGCGTACGAGTACTTTTAACCCCGAATACAACCCATTAATTAGTTAGTCTGATTAACGGAGCAATGCACGATGCATTCGTGCCTAATCGCTCCGGCATAAAAGGATAGCCATGAGAAGTGATCCGCTTACCAAAGGCATCAATGCCGCCCCTCAACGCAGTCTTTTGAAGGCCCTCGGCCTGTGCGACGCAGAAATCGGCAAGCCGCTGATCGGCGTTGTGAGCTCGAAAAACGACATCGTGCCCGGGCACATGAACCTCGACAAGGTTGTTGAAGCCGTCAAGCAAGGCGTAGCCCTTGCCGGCGGTGTTCCGATCGTTTTCCCGGCAATTGCCGTGTGCGACGGTCTGGCCATGGGGCATGTCGGCATGAAGTACTCGCTGGTATCCCGTGAGTTGATCTGCGACAGCACTGAAGCAATGGCCACGGCCCACCCCTTCGACGGTCTTGTTCTCGTTGCCGCATGCGACAAGAACGTTCCCGGTCTTTTGATGGCAGCGGCCCGACTCAATGTCCCCTCGATCGTCATCTCAGCCGGTGCCATGC
>DXSO01000277.1 GCA_019410445.1 Sutterella sp. | reverse complement strand
CGTCAAAAGCGTGACGTTTTGAGAACCCCGGCTGCGGCGAATCTGATCGAGAAGACCGGCGGCACGCAGGTAAAGCACGATGGTCGTGATCTTTTTGAGACTGCTGTCGATGCCGGCGGCAAGCGCTTCGTTGTTGAGTTCCTTGAGATTGAAGTCGGCGCGGCCGTTGTCGTCAAACTTCTTGATGAGAAGCGATTCGATTGCCTGAAAAGAAGCCAGCGTCGCTCCGGCCTGACGCAGAGCGCTCTTTTTGACGGAGGCCGACATGTCGTTGTGGTCGTGCAGCACGCCGATTTGACGCAGATTGCTGATGACGGAGACCACGCGCGGCAGAGAAAGGCCGAGTCGGTCGGCAAGCCAATCCGTGCGGCTTTCGGCGGGTTCGCCCTGAGTTTTGCGGCCGCTTCGAGCCGAAATAAGGGCGGTGACGATGCGTACGGCTTCGTTTTGAGCGTCGGCGCCGGCAAAAAGCGGACTGCCTTCAATCATCCGACGTGCCTGCATCGTGCTCTCGACGGCCACGCTTGTGGCGTAAACGCGCGGCGCATTCATCGAACGACGCACGTAGCCGGCAATTTCCAAAGCCGCCACGGCATTCTTGACTTTGCTCTCAAGCTGCATCTCATCGCATTCAAGGCCGGCACGGCGAGCCAACTCCAACGGAGAGATCGCAAAACGTTTGGTGCGCATGGACTTGATTGCGCTCCAGACCATCTGAATGTCGGCCTGCGTGAGTTTGGAGCGGCGAAGCAGGGAGAAATGCGTGTTGAGATCCTCTTCGTTAAAGAGGATGCAGCACTGCGCCTGAATGGCTTCGTCTCGTCCGGCTCGTCCCGATTCCTGAACGTAGTTTTCAAGCGAAGCCGAAATGTTGTAATGCACCACCAGACGCACGTCTTTTTTATCCACCCCCATGCCGAAGGCGTTGGTTGCGATGATGGTCTTGATTTGTCCGGAGAGGAACAGATCCTGATTGGCGCTTTTTTCCGCCGTATCCATTCGGCCGGCAAAGGCGACGGCATCCAGTCCGTCTTCGGTCAGAGCGGCGGCAAGCTCCCGAGTCTGGTTTACGGTGGCCACGTAGACGATCGCCGAACCTTCGCAGGCTTCGATCAGTTCACGAAGGCGCGCGTAGCGGTCGGCTTCGTTTTCCACGTGAATGACCCGGTAGCTCAGATTCTTGCGCTGCGCGCTCGTGGCAAGAATACGCAGGTTCAGTCCAAGCTTTTCCTTGAAGTAGTCGCAGATGTCCTGAATGACCTTTTGCTTGGCCGTCGCGGTAAAGCACGATACGGCGATGCGGCAGCCCCCGTCGTAGCTCTCCTCGAGCTTTTTGATGAAATCGGCGATGAAAAGATAGTCAACGCGAAAATCGTGTCCCCAGACCGAGAAACAGTGCGCTTCGTCAATGACAAAGCGCGTGACGCGGCGCTGCTGCAAAGCGGCAAGAATCGAGCGTGAACGCAGGGATTCGGGAGCCAGATAAAGTATGGTCGCTTCACCGCTGATGACCGCTTCCAGAGCACGGGAACGCTCGATCGGATTGAGCAGACCGTTGAT
>DXSO01000276.1 GCA_019410445.1 Sutterella sp. | reverse complement strand
TCACTCGTCTGGGTTGCAACATTCGCGAAATGACTCAGTCGACGCTCCACGAGCAGTTTGCCGGTATCTACCTTGTGGATAAGCCCGATGAAGTTTCCAACGATTTTCTCAATTCCGAAATCGAAAAAGCCGTGGCACTCAAAAAGATGCGTCTGACCATCGTCACGCGCAACTACGAGGAACCCACGGAGGAAACCATCGACAGCGAGCCTTTCGTTATTTCCGTCTACGGTCCCGATCGCAACGATATCGTGATGACGTTCTCGCACATTTTCGGCGAACAGAAAATCAACATCTCTTCCATGCGCGCCTTCCCCATCGGCGAAGGTGCTTCCATGCAGGTTTTTGAAGTCACGATTCCGACCGATCTTGATACCCGCAGTCTGCACCGTGTGCTTCTGGAACGAGCCAAATCACTCGGCCTGTCTCTGACGATGCAGCATCGTGACATTTTCGAAGCCGTACACCGCGTCACGATGATCTGACACCGGCCGCAAAGCTTTTCAATCGAATTCATTACGGAGCAAAACAATCATGCTGACCGAACGCGAGGTTCTTTCAACCATCAACATGCTTCGCAGCGAGCATCTCGATGTGCGCACGGTAACGCTCGGCATCAATCTTTTCGACTGTGCCAGCCACGACTTTGACGTTTTCGAACTCAGAGTGCGAAGCAAAATTCTCAAGTACGCCAAGCGTCTCGTCGAGACCTGCAACAGCGTTGGCGACCGCTACGGCATCCCCGTGGTCAACAAGCGCATTGCCGTTTCGGCCATCGGTACGGTCTGTGCGGGCTTTTCGACCGATCAGATGGTGCGCGTGTGCCGCATCCTTGACGAATGCGCAAAAGAAGTCGGCGTGGACTTCGTCGGCGGTTTCGGCGCGCTCGTTGAAAAAGGCATGACCCCGGGAGAACGCAACCTCATCAACGCTCTGCCCGAAGCTTTGGCAACCACCGATCGCATCTGCTCTTCCATCAACGTCGGCTCGACCAAGAGCGGCATCAATATGGATGCCGTAAGCCTCATGGGACGCACGATCGTCGACACCGCCAATGCAACGGCCGATCGCGACGGTCTGGGCTGCGCCAAACTCGTCGTATTCTGCAATATCCCGCAGGACGTTCCCTTCATGGCCGGTGCTTATCTCGGCGTGGGCGAACCCGATGTCGTCATTGACGTCGGCGTTTCCGGCCCCGGCGTCGTCAATAAAGCACTGCAGCGAGCTATTGAAGAAACGGGCCGCAAACTGACCCTGTCCGAAATTGCCGAAGTGATCAAGCACACGGCCTACAAGGTCACCCGCGTGGGTGAATTGATCGGCCGCGGCGTTGCCAAAGCCATGGATATTCCCTTCGGCGTGGCTGACCTGTCGCTCGCCCCCACCCCCGCCGTAGGCGACAGCGTCGGTGAAATCTTCCAGACGCTCGGCCTTTCTTCGATCGGCGCTCCGGGCTCAACGGCCATTCTCGCCATGCTCAACGACGCCGTGAAAAAGGGCGGTGTCTTTGCTTCAAGCCACGTGGGCGGTCTGTCGGGTGCCTTCATCCCCGTCAGTGAAGAC
>DXSO01000275.1 GCA_019410445.1 Sutterella sp. | reverse complement strand
TCGTCAAGCACCTGATATAGACTTCGTCTCCTAACGAACGTTCGTTAGGCTGCATTCGTCATAATCAAAATGTCATCCGCTCCCCTATTGGAACGAGCCGCCATGCGCGTATTTGCTCGTGATGGATTTGAAGGCGCTTCAATGCGTTCGATTGCTCAAGAAGCCGGCATGCGTGCTTCTTCGCTCTACTCCCACTTCAAGGGAAAGGATGACCTATTCCTGCATCTCATCTCACTTGCATTTGAAGAAGAAAACGCCTATCTCAATACATGGTTTTCCGATTCAAATCCTTCAAATTCTCAGGAACGCATTTTTGCCTACATAAGAGCGCTGGCTCATCACTTTGAAGAAAGCGACTCAGCTCGATTTCTGCTCAGTTTTAAGTTTTTCCCGCCGTACAAACATCGATTGGCCATTGATTCGGCGATTCGGCTCCATGAACGGCAAGTGCTCGCCTCGCTGGAAACTGCGTACCAAAATGTCGGCACGGGGAAATTGTCACCGCAGGACTTTTCCGAGACAACGCTTGCACTCATTGACAGTCTGGAATGCGAGCTTGTTTTCGGACTGCAGAACCGATTCAGCCAACGCTGCAAAAGTGCCGAAGCAATGCTCGAATTGGTATTCGACGGAAAATAAACTTACCTCTGAGCGGAATTACGAACCGGAAAACTCACGCAGTCTCAGTTCTTTTTGACTGTCGACGGGTTTATCCCAAACGTTGAAAACCCTTGCTATCCGAATGTTCATATTCGAGACAACGAGTTTTTTTTATATGTCCGCCTCGAAAATTTCTCCTTCAGCAACAGCGCTCGTAATTCTTTTCGGCTTTCTCACTGCCTTCGATTCGCTCGGCATTGATATGTACTTGCCGGCATTTGCCAGCATGGAACAGGTCTTCGAACTGCAGCCCGGATCCATGTCGCTTTCCCTTTCCGCTTTTATGCTCGGGCTTGCCGTCGGCCAGGCTTTGTGCGGACCGTTGGGAGATCATTTCGGCCGCAAACTGCCTCTGACTGCCGGCGTCGGCATCTTCGGCGTTGCCTCGGCCGTGGCGGCAGCTGCTCCAAACTTTGAATGTCTGCTGCTTGCCCGCTTTCTTCAAGGCCTTGGCGGGGCTGCCTGCCTCGTACTTCCGCGAACGATCACAACAGACCTCTATCCGCAAAAGCAGGCTGCCTTCATCTTTACCATCCTCGTTCAGATCCAGTCCGTTTCGCCCATCGTGGCTCCGTTGCTCGGCATCGTTTTGCTTGAATACATGCACTGGAGCGGTATTTTCTGGCTTCTGACCGTCTGCGGCATATCGGGAATGCTGCTTGTACTCAAAATTGTCCCGGAAACAAAACCCCAGGGCTTAAAAAACCACGCCGAATCGTCTTTGCGGGAGCTTCTTTCATGCGTTCGTTATTGGCTGATGAATGCGTCTTTGATGTGGCTCAGCGCACTGCTTTTTGGCTATATCGCCTTTGCAAACTTTATCTACGTCACGCTGTTTCAGCTCGACTCTTACGATTTCGGACTTATGTTTGCGCTCAATGCTCTGGGCATGATCGGCTGCGGAGGCATCAACATTCTCA
>DXSO01000274.1 GCA_019410445.1 Sutterella sp. | reverse complement strand
ATGCAATGCTTATGAGTTACGTGCTCGAAGCGCATCTCAAGCACAATTTCTCCAAATTGGCAGCTCGAACGGCTGCGGTGAGCGCCGAGGATGACGAGACGTTTTATGGCAAAGGAGCGGCTAAACGAGCGGCAGCCACGATTACGATTGACGAGACTGCCGTGTTTGGTACACGCATTGCTTCGGTTCTGAGAACGGCCGCGAGTGTGATGCTGGTCAAGCTCGAGCAGGATGAAACGCTAATGGATATCTATCGGGAGCTTGAATTGCCTGTTATGCATGTTCTTGCTGCCATGGAACGAACGGGAGTTCTTGTCGATTGCGACAAACTTACGCTTCAAAGCAACGAATTGGCTCAGCGTATCGAATCTGTCAAATCCAAAATCGAGGAAATTGCCGGAGGGGCGTTCAATCCGGCAAGTCCCAAGCAGCTTGCGCAGGTTCTTTTTGAAAAGCTTCAGTTGCCTGTGAAAAAAAAGACGGCATCGGGGGCGCCGTCGACTGATGAAGAGGTGCTTACCGAATTGGCGCTCGATTATCCGCTGCCCAAACTTATTTTGGAATTTCGTGCGCTTACCAAGCTCAAAAACACTTATACGGACAAATTACCATTGATGGCCGATGCGGTTGACGGACGTGTCCATACGACTTTCGGGCAGGCTACGGCGGTAACGGGACGTTTGGCGAGTTCTGAGCCGAATTTACAGAATATTCCAGTACGCACAGCCGAAGGGCGTCGTGTTCGCGAAGCTTTCATCGCCAAAGCCGGCTGCAAACTGATTTCGGCTGACTACTCGCAGATTGAATTGCGCATCATGGCTCATATTTCTCAGGATCCTGGTCTGCTGCAGGCTTTCCGGGACGGTTTGGATATTCATAGGGCTACGGCGGCTGAAGTTTTTGGAGTGCCTGCCGATGCGGTTACAAGTGAGCAGAGACGCATGGCCAAGGTGATCAATTTTGGGTTGATCTATGGCATGAGTGCTTTTGGTTTGGCCCAAAATTTAGGAATAGAGCGACGGATGGCCGCTCATTACATTGAGGAGTACTTTGCTCGTTATCCCGGTGTTGCCCGATACATGCAGGAAACACGCAATAAAGCGCATGCGCAGGGGTATGTTGAAACGGCATTCGGACGGCGATTGTGGCTTCCCGATATTCTGAGTTCGCGTCCTGCTGTCAGAGCTGGAGCTGAACGCGCCGCAATCAATGCGCCGATGCAGGGAACGGCCGCTGATCTGATAAAAAAAGCGATGGTGTCGGTTGCTCAATGGCTTAAACAGGAATCGCTTTCGAGCCGGCTAATTTTGCAGGTGCACGACGAATTGATTCTTGAAGTTCCGGAAGAGGAAGTTGAACGGGTTAAAAAGAAGCTTCCCGAACTCATGCGTTCGGCCGCAGAGTTGTCCGTACCATTGCTGGCTGAAGTTGGTGTTGCCGACAATTGGGAAGAAGCGCATTGAGGTTTTGCAAGACTTCAGGAAAGAAAAACGCCGCAGAAGCGACCATAAGTCGCTTGCGGCGTGACCAATTATGAGTGCGACTGAGTTGAATCAGTAACAAGCTCCGGCAACTTCAGGCACGAGCG
>DXSO01000273.1 GCA_019410445.1 Sutterella sp. | reverse complement strand
ATTGGAATTGCAGAGATAGCTTTGCAATGAAAAAAAACCATATGGTCGGTATGTTTTTATGGTTTGTCTCATTTTTCTGCAAGACTGCAACGCCTGCCGATTCGTTGCATTTCGAACAACGGTTCTTTTTGTAATGATTCAAAAGAAGGTCGAAGCATCCGATGGAATGCTCGAAAAAGGTGTCTGCGCTGACTGATGCTGATCCGATGCCGAGGCAGGTGCTGACGGGTTACTGAGATGAAGGTGCTTCTGCAAAAGCTCGTTGGGCCAATATTTTTTGTTTGGAGACGCACTTAGTCGGTTGCAGTTCTATGCCTCTCATGGAGGACTCGGATCAGCTTGCGATTGTTGAAGAGGCTCTGCACTTTGCTAGGCTGACAAAAAATGTTTATGTCTGACCCAGACACTCCGCGTTGAGAGGAGGCACGGGGGCGTATTTGGCGGTAATCAGTTTGTCGAAAAGTCCCGTGACGGAACCGTCGCTGATCACCCGCTGAAGGCAGGCCGCAGGCATGAAGCTCTCTCGGGCCGCATTTTCGAAAAAAGCAAAAAGTTTGTCGTAAAAGCCGTTGATGTTGAGAAATCCCACCGGTTTGTGATATTGCCCGATCCAGTTGCCGGTGAGCATTTCGCTGGCTTCTTCAAGCGTGCCGATGCCGCCCGGCAGCACGATGAACAGATCGGCCATCTCGGCCATTTTGGCCTTGCGCTCGTGCATGTCGTTGACGATGATCAGCTCCGAGAGATCGTTGACGGGCGTTTCCTGATTAATGAGAAAGGTTGGAATGATGCCGGTCACAGGCACGCCGTATTCAAGAGCCGCACGAGCGGTTACTCCCATGAGACCGCCGCCGCCGGCTCCGAAAACGAGCCTCATGCGGCGAGTCGCCAGTTCACGAGCAACGCGGCGGGCTGCTTCGGCATATGCCGGATGACAGCCTGAACGCGAGCCGCAAAAAACACAGCCTTGAATTTGAGACATACGGACGAATCCCCAAGAGAGCGTTTCGATGGTGAATTTTTAATTGTATTGCTCCGGAGAGCCTGCAGTCCATCGGATTGATTTGAGATTGACCGCAGGCATCGTCGAGGGATGTCGAATTTCAAGCAGTTCAGGCTTGAGTTTGTTCGGCGGCAAGCTCGATGAGCTTGGCCAGACACGGCTCGACCTGAACGCCTTCGCGCACGTCGCTGCCTGAGCGGTGCGTGTAGTCGATCACGTAGCTGGTGAATTCCATTGCAAGACGCGTTGCCTGCGCAAGCGACAAACCGCGCAGCATGGCGGCGGTCATGACGCTTGTGAACAGATCGCCTGTGCCGCACGTGCTCAGCTCGATGCGTTCGGTGGTGCGTTCTTCAAAAACGCCGGTTTGAGCGTCAAAACTCACGACCTTGATGATTCCTTCGACTGCCGGCACGCTGGTGATGACGATCTGACGTGCGCCGAGTGCTGAGAGTTCCTCGCACATGCGCTTCAATTGAGCGGCATCGGGTGCTGCGGCTTCTGAGGGCTTTTCAAGCGGTCTGCCGAGCAGCAGACAAGCTTCGGTGTAGTTGGGCGTAATGAGGGTGGCTTTGCTGACGAGTCGGCGCATTTCATCGACGAAAGCCGGCGTAAAGATCGGATACATGACG
>DXSO01000272.1 GCA_019410445.1 Sutterella sp. | reverse complement strand
GTGCAGATACATTTGTTGCCGGCTCTGCCGTTTTTGGTATGAAGGATCCTCAAGGCTACGAAAAAGTCATTTCAGCCATGAAGCAGGCCGTCGAGGCAGTGCGATAAGTCTTTAGACAACGCTCTCCAAAAAAGCCGCACGATCCCCTCAGATCAGTGCGGCTTTTTTATCTCAAACAGTCTACTGTCGGCTTTTTTTGAGCTCTTCCCTAACAGTGAGACGCACCGTGTTTTCTACAGCTTTCTGCAAATCTGTTCGGATGCGCGTTGCTGCCGTCTTAAGCGTCACGTCAACGATTATCTCAATTTGAGAGTTCAGCCGTTCAATCACCTTCGGAACTATTTTCGCCACAAGTTCATCTTCCGAAAGCCCTGCAGTCGGAACAACAGCCTCCAATTGTGACTTCTGCGGCGAATCGAAAGACTCCGACTGCTCGCTTTCTGCTGAAGAATGCTGCGACACCGGCATCAGTCGGACAAGTCCCTCATCAGACTGATCCACTGTCTTGACACTTTTGAGTTCCTGAGCAACCCGCTTGAGTTCATCCCAATCGTAGGGAACTCGTTGGGTCAAAAGCGGAGATTGATAAGATGACATGTCTATCCTGCTTTGCGATCGTACGCATTTAGCGTCACGCCAGCCGTCTTGTAGATCTTGTAGCGCGCGCGCGAATTCATAAGTTCCGTTTGGTTGGTTGAAACGATATCCACCACCCGAGAAAAAGGCGCAAGTGCCGCTTCCCAATTCGGAGGCACCATCTCATCGAGCAAAATAATGACATCGGCAGGTTTGAGCCGAGTAATGTCACTGGCAAACACCACCGGCGCCTCTGACTCAAATGCTGATCCCGCCCACGCATGAGCGATAAAGGTTAAATCCTCAAAACGCCACAGATCGTCATAAGCTCGACGCAAAAGAACCTCATTGCTGCTCCAGACAGCAACTGTCAGCCCCATCGAACGTACTTTCTTAATCAATCGACAGGCGTAAATCGTGCGTTGCGCAACATTAAAGTGAAAATCAATCTGCTCCATGAGGATATTCCGATCGCAAAACGGCGCCTTAGGTACCATTTTGCGAGTCATTCCCTGCCACCTGCTCCAAATCAGGCCTTTTTCGCTGTCGACTTCTTGGTCTTCGAGCCGCGGGCTTTCGTGTTGGATGATGTTGTCGCCTTAATCGGTGCACGAGCAAGCAGCCATTCAAGCAACATCGGAAGCGGACGAGAGGTACCGCCGAGCTTCGCATTGGACGACTGAGCTGTTCCTGCTACATCCAGATGAGCCCAGGGACACTTGGGCGCAAATTCAGCAAGGAATGTTGCCGCCGTGCACGCCCCGGCTCCTGCCGTCCAACTGATATTGGTCAAATCTGCCACAGAACTTTCGAGTGCTTTTTTGTATGTACCTCCCATCGGCATCGGCCAGACAGGATCATGCGCACTGTCCGCAGCACAGGCCAGTGCAGCCGTCAGCGGTTCATCCTCACAGAACAAACCAGAGACATCATTTCCCAGAGCCACTACGCATGCTCCCGTCAAAGTAGCAACGTCAATGCACACTTCGGGCTCAAACTCGGCGGCACGTGTCAGTGCATCAGCCAAAATCAAGCGTCCTTCTGCATCGGTATTGAGAACTTCAACAGT
>DXSO01000271.1 GCA_019410445.1 Sutterella sp. | reverse complement strand
TGAGCATCAGTGAATGATCACCTGCTGCTGAAACCTCGATGCCGAGATCCGAGAATTTTTCCCGATGCTCTTCAAAAAGAGCCATCGTTTCATCGCTCACATTAAAAACTGCAGGAACCAACAACTGCGTAACATCAGTTCCTACAGACGAGGCCTTGAGTTTTTCATACGTCACGCGTTCGTGCGCCGCGTGCATATCCACGATAACCAAGCCTTGACTGTTTTCCGCTAAAACATAGATGCCGGCAATTTGAGCAATCGGTCTGCCCAACGGCTGATTATGCGCAGCAGCTTCCGTCAGCATATCGGCAAAGGTTGCCGGCTCGTGCGACACCTCCGATTGCTTGGCTTCACTCGTCGTGTGCGAGCCTCCGTAAAGATTGAGCCACTGCTGCTCACTCAGCGGTTTTGTCGCATTCGCAGGCTTAAAAGACTGACGAGGCACAAAGCTGCCTGTCGGGATTCGATCCATCGTCACAGACCGAAGCTCCGACATATTTCGTTTGTCCGCTGGCAAAGGCGTATCGGATGCTGCCTGTGCTTGCGGCATACTCACCGGCACCTGCTCGCCTGCAGTATGTGCGATCGCACGCATGATGGCCGAAGAAACAAAACTGTGCACAAGCTGACTGTCTCGGAAACGCACTTCGCTTTTTTGAGGATGCACATTGACATCCACCCGTGCAGGATTGATCGATAACGACAACACGAACATCGGCTGAGCCTGCACGTGCAGCACATCGGCATAAGCCGTTTTAACAGCATGCTGTAAAACCCGATCCCGAATGAATCGCCCGTTGACGAAGAAAAACTGTTTGTCTGCTCTTGCTCGGGCCGCTGTAGGCAGTCCAACCCAACCCTGCAGATGCATACCGGGAGCATCGGCGGAAATCTCCCGGCAAGCCGACTTGAATTCCTCGGGCATCACGGCAAATACGCGTTCTGCCGTTTCCTGAACGGGAAAGTGCACTGAGGCTCTGCCGTTTGCAAATACACGAAACCGCACTGCGGGGTTGGCCAAGGCCATCCGTTCAATCTGCGCAAGAATATGGGCAGTTTCCGTTGCGGGCGATTTCAAAAACTTGCGGCGCGCCGGTGTCAGATAAAACAGATCCTTGACCTCAATGCGCGTGCCTTCACTGCCGGCTGCCGGTACAATGCCATCCCGGCTGATAGCCCAAGCCTCGGATGCGCCTGGCGTGCGGCTTGTCACCGTAACATCTGCCACCGAATCAATTGAGGCGAGAGCCTCACCGCGAAAACCAAAACTGGCTACGCTTTCCAGATCCGTGAGCGTTCGGATTTTGCTTGTTGCATGACGCTTGAGTGCCAAAGGGAGATCTTCCTTGGGAATTCCGCAGCCATTGTCACTTACAACAATGCGCTTGACTCCTCCCTCTTCAAGTCTTACCTCAATATCGGTTGCTCCCGCATCAAGAGAATTCTCCACCAGTTCCTTGACAACGGACGCCGGCCGTTCGATCACTTCGCCTGCGGCAATTTGACTGATCAAACGATCCGAGAGCTCCTGAATTCGGCGCTGCGGTCCCGTTGCTTCTTTCTGAACTTCGCTCATCGGCCTTTTCTCAAAAACAAAATTTTCCAGTCAGCAAATTGTACTAGGCATCCTCTGAGCAAATACCCTGCCTCAACAGCAACCTTCGGACAATATCTTCACGCTCGTGTTA
>DXSO01000270.1:915-1696 GCA_019410445.1 Sutterella sp. | reverse complement strand
CAATAAGACCATCGCGCTCGAGTTCTTTTAATTGTTGGGAGAGCATTTTGGCGTTGGCCTGAGGGACAGACTTTTGAAGCTGGCTGAATCGCAGCGTGCCGTCAAACAAACTCCAGAGAATAAAAACTTTGTATTTGCCTCCAATCAGCGAGAGCGTCGTTCGCACGGGACAATGCGAAGTGTTTTCTTTGGATGAAGTACTGCAATTCAATGAAGAGTTTGATGTTGAAGCCATACTTTTCTCTTTAGTTACTTTTTGGTAAGTATATACCTTTTTGGTACATACTTTAAAAAAGAAACCAAACGAGTAGAATCCATTTCGTTGAGGCGTCGAGTCAATTATCTGAAATACGCCCTGAAACTTTCTTGACGGATAGTGTGTGTATGAGCAAACGTCATTTCAGCGTCACCGGAATGAGCTGCGCTGCCTGCTCGGCTCGAGTTGAAAGGGCTGTCAAAGCTTTGGATGGCGCAAAAAATGTCACGGTTAATTTACTGAAAAACGATCTTGTGCTTGAACTTGACGACAGCAAATTAACGACCGAGGACGTCCAAAATGCAGTTCGGCAGGCCGGATATGGAGCTGTCGTTCGAGATACTCAAGGCCAAGAGAAGACGTCCAAAGAACATCGTATTTCGAATGCCCGAAGCAGCGCCGATGAGAATGAGCTCAGGCAGGTACGCTGGCGCTTGTATGCAAGTCTTTTTTTCTGTGCCGTGTTGATGGTGTTGACCATGGCACCTATGGCGGGTGTCGAGTGGTCGGTTTTTCATGGTGTGA
>DXSO01000270.1:0-905 GCA_019410445.1 Sutterella sp. | reverse complement strand
GTGTGACCAATGCAGCGGCCTTTGCGTTGACGCAGTTACTTTTGACCTTGGTGGTGATTGCTCTCAATCATCAGTTCTTTACACGCGGAATCAAAGCCTTAATAAGTCTGTCTCCTAATATGGACACTTTGGTTGCGCTTGGTTCCGGTGCATCGTTTATCTCCGGCATCGTGTCGCTGTACGGCATGTTATTTGCAACGGCAGCACAAGATTGGAGTGTTGTTGGGGGGTTGTCGCAGAATTTGTATTTTGATTCGGCAGCGATGATTCTCACCTTAGTGGGGTTGGGAAAGTACCTTGAGGCTCGTGCCAAAGCCAAAACCACCGATGCTGTCGAACAGCTTGTACAACTGGTCCCGGATACGGCTCGTGTGAAGAGAAATGGACAAGAAGAGTCCGTGGCCATCAGTGAGGTTGTATGCGGGGATATCCTTGTCGTTAAGACCGGCGAGCGTATCCCTGTAGACGGAGTAGTAATCGAAGGGCAGGGCGCGGTTGACGAATCGGCTTTAACCGGGGAAAGTCTTCCGGTGGCAAAGAAGGTTGGCGCAACAGTGTGTGCTGCGACCATGATGCGATCGGGTTTTATCGAGCTGAGAGCTACCCGAGTCGGGGAAGATACGATGCTTGCCCAGATTGTCGAGTTGGTGGACGAGGCAACTTCGTCGAAAGCTCCTGTGGCTCGACTAGCCGATAAGATCAGCGGCGTTTTTGTTCCGATTGTGCTTGCGATTGCGTTGGCTACGGCTTTGATCTGGCTGATGATCGGTGCGGAAGTTTCCTTTGCTTTGACGTTGGCAGTGAGTGTTTTGGTGATTTCCTGTCCGTGTGCTTTGGGACTTGCGACTCCGACAGCCGTAATGGTTGGTATGGGACGAGCGGCACGATTGGGAATTTTATTTAAG
>DXSO01000027.1:14969-16999 GCA_019410445.1 Sutterella sp. | reverse complement strand
CACAAAAGATATCGTAATCACTTCGGGACAATCCGATCGGCTTCATGATTTGATGCATGGCCGCAATGCCTCTGTTGGCATATGTTCCAAGCGGCGTGATGTCGTTTCTTTCGAAACTTGAACAAGCAGGCAAGACAATGTCAGCGCGTTGCGCTGTAGGAGTCATGTGTGTGTCGCATACGATGACTGCGCTTGGTTTTTGCCAACCTTTTTCTAGAAGATTGAGGTCGGGTTGGTGAGAAAAGGGATTGCCGCCGGCCCAAACGATCAAATCAATGTCGGGATATCGAATTTGCCTGCCTTCATATTCGATAGTCTTTCCCGGATGAGCCAACATGTCAGCCAGTCGAGAGACAGGGATTGCTTCCATCTCGTTTGTGTTAGTTCCGACAAGAGGATACAACGAGTGAACTTTGCTCGAAATTGGATTGGGAAGTGTCGGGGCGCATATCAGGTCTCCGCCGTCACAGTAGTGATGATGCGAGCTGATTCCACAGCCAGGTAAACCGATTTGACCTAAAAATAAGGCCAGGGCGAAGGCCATGAAATGGAACTGTTCGCCGAAACGCGCTCTTTGAGGTCCCCATCCAAAACAAAGCATGGTTTTCTCGCGACTGAGTTCCAGAGCCAACGCTTCTATATCCGCTGCGGCAATATGAGTGATGCCTTCAGCCCACAGTGGTGTTTTCGGTTGTCCGTCGTTGTGTCCCAAAACATAGTCAATGAATGTGTCCACACCGTAGGCTAGACGATGACACAAATTCAAATCCACAAGATCTCGGGTAAGCAGTACGTGCATGAGGGCAAGCATCAATGCACAATCGCTCCCAGGAAAAACAGAAATCCAACGGCTGTTGAGGTATTTGGCTGTTTCACCTCGGATTGGATTGATGAAAATTGATTTCGTACCGAGCGATCTGAGTGCAGACAAAGCGGCCTGTCCTTCGTGCAGGGGACAAGCCCAGTCGACATCATTCGTAACGAGAGGATCTGCCCCCCAAAATACGACGCATGTTGCATTCTCAAGAATGTCTTTCCAAGGTTCTGCCGGTGGGTCACTTAAACCAATCACATATGGAAGGATGGTTGAAATTGCTCCGGTTGAGTACGTGCCGCAAACAGGAACGAAGCCGCCACGAAGAGCTAAAAGTCTACGAACCAAATGAATAGAACTATGAACAAGGCCGCAAGACTTCCAACCCGATGATTTGCCATAAACTGCAGAGGGACCTTTTTGGTCGTATACCCGATTAATTTCACGGGCTGCTATCGCTAATGCCGTCTCCCAGCTCACCTCAACGAAGTCGTCGAGTCCTCGAGTTTGGCGACTTTCTGTTCCCCGTTTAAGAAAGTCGCGGCGAATCAATGGGGTGCGTATACGTCTATTGCTTTTGATCCATTCACAAAGAGTATGAAGATTCGGACTCGGGAATCGATCGGCTTCGTGAGCATGAAGCGTTTTAAGCTCGCCGTTTTCAATAATGGGACGACACAAGCCCCAGTGGGTGGCTGTTATGGGATTAATAACAGCGGGCAAATTTATTGGCATTGCAGTCGGTTATTTCAGATGTTTAAGCTGATCGATACCAACAAGCGGCTGAGCGTCCGTTTGCGTGGCGTGGCAAAGAGTGCATTCATAGCGAGATGGTGCGAGTACACGTTTACCGTTAACTGACTTCCAGTGAGTTTCTGGAATCGTTATAGGGATCCCGTTATGTTTGGGATCGCCCAATGCACTTTGATTGGCGTGGCACATCATGCAGGGATTATTGTCACGGGTGATTTTGAATGAATCAATGGCATGCGGGATCATTGAAGGTGCGCCAGGAAGCGCGTGTTCATAGAGTCCGGCATTTTCTCCGTATTGTTTGGGAGTCGGGGTTTCGAAAGGACTGGTTTTTTCAAGACTCATTGAATCAATGTCGATCGGAGTCTGTTGATTTTCAGAGGCTGATGCACAGAAAGATAACAAACACAGGGCAGATACAAAAAATACTTTTGTCATTGTGTATCACTCGAATATTCTGATT
>DXSO01000027.1:2523-14959 GCA_019410445.1 Sutterella sp. | reverse complement strand
TAGCGCTTGTCGAAGAAAACTGTTTTTGGTCAGGCTTTGGTAATCTTCACAGCCGATTTTTTGTAATCCGGTTCTCCTGAGATGGGATCAGTGGCATCTACACAAAGTTTGTTGACTTGAACCGATTCATCGAAAAATGCCATCCAAACCATGCCTCGAGGCATCTTCATTCGGCCTCGTGTTTCAATTCGAGCCTTGATGCTGCCACGTCGACTTGAGATGCGAGCGACATCATTCCGTTTTAGACCACGTTTTTCAGCATCAGCGGGATGCATGTAAACCACAGCTGATGGAGCAGCTCGATGCAGCTCTGGCACGCGTCGTGTCATTGTTCCTGTATGCCAGTGTTCAAGAATACGGCCTGTACATAGCATTAGATCGTATTCAGCATCGGGCTTTTCGACCGGTTCGGCAAAGGGACGGAAAAAGATCTTTGCCCGTCCCGGAAGAGGTTTTAAGGTCTTGTCAGTAATGCCATGAAGATTTCCCTGAGGAATGGCTTTCATCAGTGGGCCGTAAAACTCAAAATCACCGTTTTTCACATATGGATCGTACTGAGCATTGAATCGATAGGTTGTGGGCTTCCCGTTGACAACAGGCCAAGTAAGGCCTCGAACTTCAGGATCCATATACGTGTCAAAGTCTGCAAGGTCATGCCCGTGTCCCAGAGTAAATTCTCTGTATTCATTGAAGAGAGCTTTTTCGGGGAACCAATTAAGATTTAGAACTTTTGCTGTGCTGCATTCCTTCCCAGGGAATTTAGGATCGGGCCATGGGCATTGTTTAGCCTGAGGCATGCCGGCAAATAGAACGTCAAAAAGCGTCGCATCGGCGCTCAATCCCATAGCTTCTGCTTTGTCCAGAACATCAGGCAATGTTTGCCCTGATGTGAGTTTGTGTTCTTTCCAACATTCCGAGATTTTGAAACGCTTGGAAAATTCCATCATCATCCCTATGTCGGTCATGGCCTGACCGATAGGAGCGACCATTTGTGTCCAGCCCTGAGTACGTCGTTCTCCGTTGCCGTAAAGTCCCCATTTCTCGAAGATCATGGCTGCCGGCAGAATCAAATCAGCGACTTTTGCCGATAATGTCGGATAAACATCGGCTACAACAACAAAATTTTCTGGTTTTCTAGCTGCCTTCAGCCAGTGGTTGGCATTGGGTGCGGACTGAAAAACATTGACAACTTGAGTCCAAAGAAAATTTACTGATCCGTCTTCGAGCCCGCGCATTAAATCCATGAGGGGTTTGCCCACGATAGGATTGAGTGTGCCTTCGGGAAGGTGCCAAAGACGCTCTGTGCGGCGGTGATGTTCGAGATTGCCGATGAGCATATCCGAGGGAAGTCGATGTGAGAACGCACCAACTTCTCGAGCTGATCCGCATGCTGAAGGTTGACCGGTAAGTGAGAAGGCTCCATTGCCCGGGCGGCCTTGCTTGGCCGTCAGGAGGTGCAATGCGTATACGAGTTCATTGATCCACACGCCGCGGACATGCTGGTTAAAGCCCATACACCAGAGCGAAAGAATGTCGCTTTTACTGTCGCAGTAGATATCGGCAAGTTGTTTAAGTTTCTTTTTGAAATTCTCGAGTGTTTCATCCGGATCGCCCTTGGCGAGATTTGCCACGAAATCAAGGGTGTAAGGGGTAAGCCCCCGTTTGTATTCCTCAAATGAGATGTGCCAGTGTGCTCCGGCAGACTCAACTTGACTCTGCTTAACCTCAATACCTTCTTTTCGTCCTTGACCGATTGCTTCAGCGTGGCTCAGGATGATCTGTCGTTGTTTGGCCAAGGTGTCTTTTTCCGCTTCGTATGCGAAATGGTCATTGGAGCGCATACCATAGCCAATATCAACTGCTCCAGTTGCAAAAATACAGTGCTTTTCAATGAACTCCTCATCGTAGGCCTGCCGTTCAATGATTTCACGAGCCAGATAATTAGCTATAGCTAAGTCTGTGTTGGGTTTGAAAATGATTTCAAGATCGGCCATGCTCGAAGAAAGATTCGTATGCGTCGTAAGATTGACGATACGAGTTTCTTTGTGTGTGAGTTTTCGATCGGTTACTCGACTCCAAAGAACCGGATGGGCTTCAGCCATGTTGTTGCCCCACAGAACCAACGCATTGCATTGTTCAATATCGTCGTACACGTTCATTGGTTCGTCCACGCCGAATGTCTGATAAAAACCGGCAACAGCTGAAGCCATACAAAGTCGAGCGTTGGGGTCAATGTTGTTCGAACGAAAGCCGGCTTTGAGCAATTTTGAAGCGGCGTAGGCCTCGGGGATTGTGTACTGTCCAGACCCAACGATGGCTACTCCTTCTGGCCCTTTTTCTTGATAAACACGACGAAACTGTCGTTCCATTTCATCAAAGGCTTGCTCCCAGCTCACCGCAACGAAAGGCGCATTTTTATCAAACTTTCCGTTTTTCATGCGCATGAGGGGACGTGTCAAGCGGTCATGACCATAAAGAATCCGGGCGTTGAAGTAACCTTTGATGCAATTGAGACCGCGGTTCACAGGTGCTTTGGGATCGCCTTTGGTAGCAACGATTCGACCGTTAAGTGTTCCAATCTGAAGGCCGCATCCGGTTCCGCAAAATCTACATACACCTTTATGCCATTCAATACCGGCATCGGCATTTTTGATTGTCTGCGAAGCTGCCTGATCGACTGGTAGCCCTACTGAAAGAGCTGTTGTAGCAGCAACTGCTGATTTCAAGAGTTCACGTCTAGAAATAGGAATGACTTGCTTTGGGTTCATGTTCAAATCCTCAAGAGTTATAAGCAAGCAATTTGCGAATGCGTATCAAACGTCTGGAACGGAACGCACTGATTGGATTAAAAGGAGATTTGTCGTTTTGGACACTAGAGATTCCATAGAAAACGGAGGCACTCTATCAGGCCAATATTATTTATAGATGAGTAATTTGTTGTCTATGCCTTTAAAAGTCCTGAAAATTGGCCTATCGGAGTGGTAGGCCAATTATTAGTCTATCTAGGTAATAATGTCTAAAGCAGGGAAGAAGCTAGAGCCAAGGGGCTACAGGAAGAGGGACTTGCCACAGTCCTAGAAAGGTGCATTGAGCATAACTATCTACTTGCCGGTACAGGTTTTGATCCTGTACGGAGAGGAGCGAAAAAAGTACGATCCGAATAAAGGCAAGGGACTTTTTTCTGATGGATACGAGATCTGTCTATGTTGCCGTAGCGATCTTCGTAGATAACTCGGGGAACGTTTTTGCCGGAGTAGATTGAACGAAGTGAAGTGCTATGGAGTCGCTGGGATGTCTTGTTTCGTGCGGTAACGTAGCGCTCCTTTCTGCGTCGAAAGGGATTCGATACTGATTGGTTTTCTTCAGTCTTGTGGGTGGTAGATTCGGTTGTTCTGAGGAACTTGATGCTCGAGAGTCAGATGCGGAAGCAACGATTACGCCATTCAACAAAATAGAGGATGAAAGTAAATGGATAACGCTTTTCAAAGCGATTTGTGCCTCTCTTGGATCGGAACAGGACGAACTTTTGAAGCAAATGCAAGTTGCAAAGTTTCTCCCGTAAAGGGAACTGTTGGGACAACGCCGTTATGAAGAGTTGGAACGGGACGACGAAAACTGAGTGGCTTTGTTAGCGCTGACAAGCGCTTGCATGGCAATTGCTGACGGCTTCGTAAGCCCAACAAGATGTTCTATTGCATTTTCAATGCAATTTAGGGAAGCGGTAATTCATCAGAATTGATCCCATGATCAATTAAAACTTGGTCTCATAAAGTGGAGACAGTACAGTCTCCCCCTTTTTGTTTAGCATTCCTAATGCCGCTCTCAGTCAAGATCCAATCCATTGGCATATCAAATGTCTGTGGGGTGAACTCATCAATCCACAAGCATTCAAATGCAACTGCCACGGCTATGACATCACATCTTCGCTTTTTTTGCACTGTTAACCAACAATCAAAAAAACCTCCTCCATTTCCTAATCGAAATCCGTCTTGCGTAATGCCTACACACGGAGAAAAAATAACATCAGGCTTTATAGGAACATCCTTTTCAGGTTCCTCTATCCCAAACATCCCTGTCCGAACATACTCCGGATTCCACACACTGTAATGCATACGTCTTGAAGAGGCATCATCAATTACCGGCACGCATAATTGCCGTCCTTTTTGTTGGCTCACCCACTCCAAAAGAATCTGCGTAATGTCGGGTTCGGCTCGAATAGGTCGATAAAACCCCACCACTTTGAAATTTTGTTCAGAAAGCCACTGCCGAAGATGCCACTGCAGGCTAGGGACGAGCATCGGTTGTTCGTTTTGAATCTGATAACGTCTCTCTAGCATTATTTTTCGTAACGAGTGTCGATCGCCAAATCGGCAAGCAGTGCAGTTATTTGCCGTTATCATGAGGACTTAACCATATGTCTGTCATAGATATTCGCTGGAGTGAACTTTGTTGTTGCGAGTACCCTATCTCATTGTACCTATCAGATAGGCTAACTTAGATAGTCTTTTTTCGATTGCAACGACCTTCTAGGGAGGTTTCTATTGTTTGCCAATCGACACTGGTCAATAGCGAAATCTTAAGATTGCTTGGCAGAAAACAAAGTGATTTTCTCGTTATGCTCTGAACCCATCTGGGCTAATTTGGTAGCCAGGGGGTGACTCACTCGATAGCGCAAAGCTAAATAGGATTTTGAGGGTTGCCGCCGTTCAGTCCTTGAAACGAGTTGACATACTCAAGCAAGTACATGGTAGAGTCAACAGAGAGATCGATCTTCACGTCGGCCTATGTTCAAAGGGAGATGGATCGTTTGGCCGAGAGGATCACAGCTTTTGTCAACGGTTCGCTCTTTGAGTTCTACTTAGATGGCATCTACGGTTCATTCCTCTCTGGGGAAGAGGCTGAAAAAGAGCTTCACGCTGAGTTTCCTGAACTCATTTTCACGGACGAAGACTTCAACTGCGAGTGTATCTATACGCTCAAGGCTGATGTTTATGACTGTCTGAATAGATTTTCTTCGGCACAGACATAATCAGAGATGAGTTTGCATTCAGTATGTGCAAATACAAGTGCATGTGGGGTGCAAGCTTACTCTCTCAAGGAAGTTTATCGTTCGATCTCTCTGATTCTTAGAGGATAAGAAATGCTTGAAAAAACCTTATCGGAAACACGCAAAAATCTCTCTAAGATTGTTTCCGATTGCACGAATCATGATGGCATCGCTATCACGGTTCACGGAAGACCCGTAGCATACTTGGTTTCTGTAGAACAGTATGAAAAACTAAAAGAGCTGACACTTGAAAAAGAATTAGCTCCGATCTTTTCTGAGTTCGACGGTTTATTTAAGGCGTTGGCAGACAAATGAAACACGTTACTTCTGAGGAAGTAATCAAAATTCATGATTTGATGCTTCAATGTTATGGAGAGTGTCCCAGATGTGCCGACCCAGGCAAAGCGACTGCTCTGATAGCTAGAGTTTAAAACTATGAGCTCTACGAAGGGTTAGACGATGTCTTTGCCCTGGCAGCAATGTACTGGGTGGTTGTTGCGAAGGGACGTATCTTTGTTGATGGAAACAACCGAACGGCCGTTGCGGTATGTTTGTTGTTTCTACGCCGAAACGGAATACAACCGTATAACCGATCTGATTTGGAAGAAGCTGCCTTCAAAGTGGCTTTTAACCAAATGACAGTGTCCGCACTTGCTGACTACTTGAGATCCAGTTTCTCAAATTAACATTTTCCCGGGGGGAGGCATCGTTTCCCTAGGGACATGGTGTCCCTTTTATTTTTGAGAACACCATGAAATGGATTTATGCCGTGCGACGGTTTTTCAAAGGACAACCCATAGGATCGAAACCTCGGAAGTTTTTCCTCCCAACATTCGTACCGCCTGGGTTGCCCCCATTCACCACATGATGCATAACGCAGATCTGATGCGTCTTAAGTTGGAACTGAGTCATCTGAGACACTGCACAAACGTCAGAGGGGAGATCGCTGGAGGTGCTTCGAAGAATTGGTGCATAGGAAATGCCAGTGCGATTTACGGTGGGGACATTGGCCAATAAACTGTTGAATGAGTACGGTTCGTTGGCAGAGATTCGAGTTTAACTTCGAAATTGCCTCGAATAGCACGATCTAAAAGGGCGATTATCTAGCAATGAAAAAGTTTGATTCGAAATCTTGACTCATGCAACAACAGGTAGGACGGAAGCATAGCTTACAGATCTGAAGTTGCCATTGCTATGAGCCGTCAGGACGTGGCGAGACTTGAGTTGCAAGTCGTCAAGGACTGCTCCAAGACGTTGATGTATTTCTCACCTTTTCGAATAGATACTGGAAAAACGGTGATTACCTCATCTATGGAGCCGAAGAAGTGAAGTGGTATCACGAGTGCTTAGATGTTTCATTACGAAATTTCTCGGTACGGTCACACACCAATTTATTCGAGTCGGCTCGGTTTTGGGTAACATGGAGGAAGTCAATACATTCTCGGACAGGAGAAAATTTTTTGACTCCGAACCCATGGTCGAACCGTTCGCTTTTGATGAATTGCGCGAGCAAATCGTGTGCTTCGAAGACGAAGGCGGTGAATATTTATCTTGATCTTTAAATCGGAAAAGGTGGCATTGCCGTCGGTAGGCAGAGGACAGTGAGTGGTTGCATGACTGCACAATCCCTTGCTGGGCTTATCCTTGTAGGGGTGGTGCCTCGCAGGGATAAGTGCCGTGGGAGTTGAGAATTTTGAGAAAAAACAAAAGTGAAGTCATTTTGGCGTTGGTATTGGTGATTGCCTACATTAGCGAATGGATGGAGTAAAAGATGTTTAACAATTTCGGCATGTTCATGCTGTTCATGACTGGCGTCGGCGTGTTTGGAATTGGACTTGCTCTGTACGGGGTCTGGCTTAAAAAGCACGGCCAGTAAAAATTTTTGAACTCTATCGGGGATATTCATCTCTAGGGATGGTGTCGCTGTCTTTTGGAGTTCATCTGAGATAAATTTTTCTTCCGATGTCTTCTTTCGATTTTGTTCGAGAGGCGGCACAGCGTCGAGGTCTTTCTATTCGCGGATCCATCTCTGCTTGTGCATACAACGCAGCGTTAGCGGACAAACGTGAGCACAACGAACTGTTTTCCCAAATGAAAACTTTCGTTGTTGCTCCGGAAAGCGGCAAAGTTTTCGCAGAGGCTTGGGACAAAACCAAGCCCGATAACAAAAAAATGTGTCTAGCCAAGAAGAGAACTTCAGAAATCCGAGACATAGAGTCGGATGATGATGAGCGCTTTTAATGCTCATCAACAAGAAACTCAATAAAACGATCAACAGATCATTATTTAGTTGTGGCAATGCCAAATTGGATACCTATTTTCAGAGATTTGCTTCTTAGGGTATGCACAACGGATAGGCAATTTTTAACAAGCTGACCATCCCACGCTTGAGTTTTTTGAAACTGCCTTACAAACAGCTTTGAATAGAGATCAGTAGTGAATGGCAGAGAGGAAATTTCTTCACCAAGATTTTGTTTCCCTATGCTGTTCGTTAACGTTCGTAGATATTCATTGCCAATCACCATTTGATGATGGAATGAATGATGGGCTAATAGAAGTATCCCTCTGAAATGTCTCCTTTATAAGGAACTCCTGCTCTCACTCCTTCCGCCACATAGAAGTCCGATACTGTCTGATGCAGTGTCGGATTTTTTGTTTTCTTCAAGCCACGACAATAGCCCGAATGGTTTGAAACTGTTCGGGTTTTTTGTTTTTCGCCTCCAAGAAATAAGAATGCGAAGTGAAAGTATTTTCTATTGAATCAAAGACAACTTCAAATTCAATGTCCTAAAAAAATCCGCTAACTTAAAACTTCCTGGCAGATGTTGAGCACAAGTTTCTGTACGTGAAGGAGTCAGGAACCAAGTGTCTCAAGGATGCAATCAACCAGGAAGTTTTGTTGTTCAAATTTTCCAATCCAGATAACGGTCATTGTTATCGGTTCTTGCAAGATCGACAAGAACCAGGGATTTGTTGGCATCACATCATCGGCAAAGGTGAACTTCTTGCTTTAGTTGCATCAAGGAGAATCTTGCCAATATTGCGAAGCCCTTGTGCTATGCAATATCCAGATTTGTTGCCAGTTTTTTCTTTTAGATAGATTTCACTCGGTATTTTTGAGTAGCGTCCGTTTTATGGATTATCTCTAAGAGAAGCAATTGTGCGTTGCGAATTTTGGCGCGACAATTCAGCAGCAGTGACGGCTTTGAAGCGATTGTCATGGGGCTTGTTTTCTCTGCATGCATCGCAACGACGGGACTGTTTAGACAGTCAGTTGATTTTTGTATTTTCAGTTTCGATTATCTGAATTTTTACTGAGGTTTCTGAGTCAAATGCAATTGCAAAAAGATACGGTTGAGAACAGATCCGTTGTTGTGCTGATAGACGCGGATAATGCGCAGTTGAGCTCTTTGGATTATGTACTTGAAGAGGCGGCTACATATGGACGATTGTCGGTTAAAAGGGCCTATGGGAATTGGGTCAAAGACAATTTGGCTCATTGGCCGGAGGTTCTAAAGAAAAACGCCGTTAAAGCCGTTCAGCAATTTGACTATGTCAAAGGGAAAAATTCATCAGATATCGCAATGGTTATTGATGCGATGGATCTGCTGCATAGCTCTTCTCACGATGTTTATGTATTGGTAAGCAGTGACAGTGATTTTGCGGCGCTTGGCATTCGGCTGAAAGAGTCGGGAAAACTTGTTATTGGCATGGGGAAGGCAAGCACGCCGGATGGTTTCAAGAAAGCATGCGATGAGTTTGTCGTTTTGGCGGATAGAGCGACTGCAGGGCGGAACGAAGAAATCGAAAACTGCGCTGAGACGGTTTTCGAGAGAAGAAGGGAAGAGCACGAAGGGACACCGATCCGCCTTGACGTCAACGAGCTGCATCGCCTGCTTTCCAAAGCTTGGGGACATTACGCTCAGGATAACGACGAATTTTTAAATGTCTGCACAGCTAATCAATATATCCGACGTATTTATTCGGATTTCGATATTAAGCTTCTTGGGTACGACAAGCTGCCGAGTTTTCTCAGAAGTTATCCAGATCTTTATGAGGTAAAAGCGTATCCGGGGAAGGGAACGGTTACGATTGTCGGGTATCGCTGTAAAAATTTTTAAACATTCAACGTTAAGGCGTTGATTCGTTTGGACTAGTTTTATCGCTTCAAATTGGGAGGAAGTTCTCATGCAGAGACGAACAATACTGCAGAGTATTTTGGTCTTGAGCGGCGTGGTTTCCATGCCGACATTCGCAGCACCTCTGACCGGAAAAATTATGGGTACGGCAGTTGTGCATACCCAGGAATCCATGAGTCGAGCCATTCAGGCCGGCTGGGTGGTGTTACCGGCTTCTTTGACCGGGAATCAACTGTATGAGGGGAAGCTGTCGAATGCTCCGCAAACGAAGGGCAAGGCTGCAAGTTTGATTTTCGTACATGGCTCCGGCGGATTAAACGACAACATTAAGGCTTTTCAGAGATGGCTTGCCGACAAGCTCAATATCGCGAGCTTTACGCTTGATTCGTTCCAATTGCCGGATCGTATGACTTATAGCTCTCCGATTCCTAAGAAAGATTACGAGAAGATTCACTCACTGCGCTCGTCGGAGTTGTCGGCTGCTGTTGATTGGCTGACGACTGCTCCCTGGTTTGACGGTCGTTTTGTAATCGCGGGCACCAGTGAGGGCGCAGTGGCAGTGGCTCGCTACACTCGGGCGGCAGCAGCACCGGCTGAACGCGGACGTATTATTTTTTCATGGTCCTGCGAAGACAACTACCACGTAGAAGCGCACAAAACCAATATTCCAGATGATCTTCCCGTACTCAATGTGATGAGTGCAACCGATAAGTATTTTTCGAAAGCCAATTCTTATTTAGGTAACGATGCCGCTGTTGGTCATTGCGCCAATGTCTTGGCTAAAAATACGGCTGCAAGCATTGTGCTTATTCCTGGTGCACCGCATACTCTGATGAATGTGCCGCAGGCTCGAGAGGCAGTGGAAGGCTTCTTGAGAGATCGTCTTTTGAAGTAGTCACGCGTAATGAAGATTCCGTACAAAGATTATTTCTGATGGAATCCTCATGAGAAGCATCCCCGAAAATTGATTGTTTTCGGGGATGTTTTTTTCGGCGACTATTGCGTTAATTGATGCTGATGGATTGCAAAGATCGTCGGTTTATGACTCAATCTTTTTGATGATTTTAGCCGGCACACCCCCGACGACGCAGTTTGCCGGAACATCCTTGGTTACAACAGCGCCAGCAGCCACTACGGCATTGTCTCCAATGGTGACGCCTTGCAAAATTGTGCTGTTGGATCCAACCCATACGTTGCGTCCCAAAACGATAGGCGCCGGGTAGGTCGACTTTCGAGTTTGCGGCGACAGGCCATGATTGAGCGTGGCAAAAACAACGTTGTGCCCGATTTGGCAATCATCGCCGATGGTCACGCCGCCGTGATCTTGGAAGTGACAGCATGCATTTACGAATACCCGCTTTCCAAGATGAATGTTCTGCCCGAAGTCCGAATACAAAGGCGGAAATACGCGAACAGAGGGATCAACTTTTTGACCGATAAGTCGACTGAGCAAATCTCTGACTTCCTGGGGATTATGGTAGGAGCCGTTGAGCTCAAAAGTGATTTGGCGGGCTCGTTCACTGGCGGCATCCATGAACTCATAGATCTCTGGCGTATCAAGAGGCTGACGCTTTGTACAGCGTTCTAAAAATTCTGAAAGGACCATTTTTCGACACCACTGTTTAAAACGACGCCTATTTTACGAGAAACAGCGTTATTGGAGATCTCGTTAAAGAGAGCGAACAAACATTGCTCGTATGGCATTTAAGATAGCTAAGACCATAACGCCCACGTCGGCAAAGATTGCCATCCACATGTTGGCAAGGCCAACGGCGCCCAGCAGGAGGCAAAGCACTTTTATGCCAATGGCAAACCAGATGTTTTGCTTAACAATGGTCATGCATTTGCGTGCAATGCGGATGGCCTTGGCTACTTTACGCGGATCGTCGTCCATGAGCACGACGTCAGCCGCTTCGATTGCTGCATCCGAGCCCAAGGCTCCCATGGCGATGCCGATATCGGATCGTGCCAGAACAGGTGCGTCATTGATGCCGTCGCCGACAAATGCAAGCTTTGTTGTCTGTGGTTTGCTCTGCAGTATTTCCTCGACCTTTTGAACTTTATCGGCAGGCATGAGTTGCGCAAACACACGATCAATTCCGACTTCTGCGGCTATGTGCTCAGCAGTTGCTCGAGTATCTCCTGTAAGCATCACAGTCTCGATGATGCCTGTATTTTTCAGTGAGCGGATCGCTTGAGCCGATTCAGGTTTGACAACGTCGGAGATCACCAAGTGTCCGACATATTTTCCATCTACAGCCACATGCACGATTGTGCCAGGGCTTCGGCACGCAATGGCTTGTATGCCGAGAGTTTGCATGAGTTTTTCATTGCCGGCAGCAACTTGGTGAGTGCCGACTCGTGCGGTAATCCCCTTGCCGCCCCATTCATGAATATCGGTCACAATCGAGCGATCCACGGCTTTACCGTAGGCTTTTTGAAGACTTAGGCTGATGGGGTGTGAGGATGCACATTCTGCGTGAGCAGCCAATCGAATGATTTCTTCCTGAGGGATGGAATTGTGGTGGGTGGCGACAATTTGGAACACGCCTTTCGTGAGGGTTCCGGTTTTATCAAAAACAACGTAACCTGTCTTAGCAAGCGTTTCAACAAAGTTTGCACCTTTGATCAGTACTCCTGCACGACTGGCTCCTCCCAATCCGGCAAAGAAACTCAGAGGAACACTAATGACCAATGCACAAGGGCAGCTGATGACAAGGAAGATCAGAGCTCGATATATCCATTGTTCCCAAAGAGCACTCGAGCCTGTGGCCAAATTAAAAAGCGGCGGCAAAATGGCAAGAGCGAGAGCACTGAAAAATACAATGGGCGTATAGACACGAGCAAACTTAGAAATGAATTCTTCGCTTTTTGATTTGTTGGAACTTGCATTTTCCACAAGATCCAGAATTTTGGATGCTGTCGATTCGCCGAATTCTTTGGTGGTTCGAATACGCAGCACGCTGGTGAGGTTGATGCAACCGCTTTGAACGGCTGCGCCAGGCTCGGTTTCTCGTGGAAGACTTTCTCCGGTCAGTGCGCTTGTGTTCAGTGTCGAGATTCCGCTGGCGACGATTCCGTCGATGGGAATTCTTTCCCCGGGCTGAACGATGATTTCCGAACCAGTACGGACGCTTTGAGGATTCACCTGTTCGAGTCTGCCGTTTCTTTCGATATTTGCATAATCCGGCCGAATGTTCATTAGATCGGCAATGCTGCGTCGACTTTTGCCGACGGCGTAGCTTTGGAA
>DXSO01000027.1:0-2513 GCA_019410445.1 Sutterella sp. | reverse complement strand
TGTCGTAGCCAACGATCAGATAGGGGATCAGGTACAGCCCAAACCGCACAAGCCCGGTGACCGGCGCGAAGGAAAGGGCGACCAGCATCACCGCCGCCAGAATGATGCGCAGCAGCATCTTCTTTTGTTTTTTATTCATAGGAAACAATCAATTTATCGATTAAGCAAATATTGAATTGAAGAAGTCAAAAAAACACTCGAATGAGTGACTATGACCTCTTCATACGGGAACGGTCAGACAATCAAATGTTGACTTCGCAGTCTGGTTCCACACGTTTGCAAACTTTGCGAACAGCCGTCATGACGGCTTTCTCATCAGCACCATCGATGAATTCGACAATCATTTTTTGAGCCATGAAATTCACGACCACATTGGCAACGCCGGCAACTTTTTCAGCGGCTGCCTGCATTTCATTGGCACAGTTGGCGCAGTCGACTTCAATTTCGTAAGTTTTTTTCATTTGTGTCTCCAGTGAATTTAACAATTAAACGATCATGCAATCGTCAAATCGAACTATAATTCTCCTTGGTGGTTGGTGTCAATATCTTTTATAAAAAATTGAATTTTCAGCACAGGTATCAGATGAGTCTTTCCCCGTCCCTTCCTCATAAGCATGGTCACGTCCTTGAAAAGGCATCCAATCATGTTCCAGAGCACGAGCGTTTTCAGAACGTAGCCGATACGTTTCGCTTGCTGTCTGATCCCAACCGACTAAAGATTTTCTGGATCCTGTGTCATGGCGAAGAGTGCGTCATTAACCTTGCAGCATTGATGAACATGAGCAGTCCATCCATTGCTCATCATCTGAAATTGCTCAAAATGAGCGGTATCGTTCGTTCTCGTCGCGAGGGTAAAGAGGTTTATTACAACGTGCAAAGCAGTGAAATTGTCAAAGCATTGCATCCTCTTGTGGAACGTATGATGCAACTGACTTGTCCTCAGGGTTGAGATTTACTCCGGAAGGCTTTCGCAGCCTATGGCCTGAGTCAATTGCTGTGCATCCGATGCGCATTGAGGATTCATCCGCAATGGCTAGCGGTTTATTGTTTGACAGAAAGGCCACGCCTGAATGTTTCTTACTTCTGAGAATATGCACAACTCGCATTCAATTCGGAAGGTAGGTCTAAATGATTGATTTGCCAAAAGTCGATCGATTTCTGAGTGCCACTCATTGGGGCTTGTGTTATCCGCAGATTGAAAATGGTCGACTGGTTCGACTTCTTCCGCATGAAAAGGATTTTTGGCCATCTTCCAATCTTGATGCGTTTTGCAGATGGGTGATGAGTTCGAAGCGAATCCTCAAACCGTTGGTCAGAAGGGGGTTTCTGCGAAATGGCTCTGAGAGTCGATCAGAGCGCGGAAGCGATGAGTTTGTCGAGGTTGACTGGGATTTGGCTCTGCATTTGGTTGCGCAAGAAATCACACGGGTGTATGAGCAGAAAGGACCTCGGGCTGTTTATGGGAAATCGTCCGGGTGGAAGTCAAGCGGACTGCTTCATTCGCCAATACATTTGGTGCGAAGACTGCTGGCGCTTTGCGGAGGTTATGTTCCGGTGAGTGGAACATATTCTACGGGAGCCGTTGCTGCCATTCTTCCGTATGTTGTCGGAATGAGTGATCCGCCGGCAGAGCCTTGGAGTGAAGTGCTCGAACATGCTACTCGGATCGTTTTTTGGGGATCGGATCCATTGATCACCAATGACGTGGATTGGTGTACAACAATTCATGAGGGTAAGGCGGCTCTTGCAGCGATCAAACAACGCGGCATACGCACAATCTTTGTCAATCCTGTTCGTGGAAAAACGGCCAAGTTTCTTCAGAGTCAGTGGATTGGAATAAAGCCCGGGACGGATTGCGCGCTTATGCTCGGCCTCATTTACACGTTGGTGTCTCGAAACCTGACAAATTTGAAGCTCTGTCGGCAATTGTCCGAGGGGGTGGATGCATTTCTTGATTATGTCGAAGGCCGTAGTGACGGTATTCCAAAGACGGCTCAATGGGCTTCGGGTATCACGCAAATCAATGCTGAAGAGATAGAACGCCTGGCTGTTGAGCTTGCATCTGAAAAGACGATGTTGTGTTTCGGTTGGGGACCTCAGCGAGCAAGATTCGGCGAGCAGTTCCATTTCATGGGGTATGCCTTAGCGCTTTTTTTGGGGCAAATCGGACAGCCCGGCTGCGGAATCAGCACGCATCATCACTATTGTGATGCAGGCGGCCAGCAATGCGGGGGGCCTTTGCTGGATGCCATACCAAGCAAGGTAAAGGCAATATGGTCAAGTGCAGTCAATTCCGTAGATAAGATGCCATCCTTTCCGGTTGCTCGGTTGACGGACATGCTCAACAACCCCGGCAAGAGCATTGAGCATAATGGGCAGCAGTTGACATATCCCGACATCGATTTGATTCTGTGGGCGGGAGGTAATCCGTTTTCACATCAGCCGGGGTTGAGCGATTTGGAAAAGGGATGGAGACGCCCTTCGACGGTCATTGTTGCAGATACGCATATGAC
>DXSO01000269.1 GCA_019410445.1 Sutterella sp. | reverse complement strand
CTGCCTTGGCTGATTTGAGGCGAGCTGTGAGCGTATCGAATTCTCGGCGCAGCTCCTTGTCGTAGAAGGCTTCAAGCTTGGGCGGCTCGAAATTGAAAATGCTTTCAAGATCTTTTTCGCCGGCTTTGATGACTTCAATGAGTTCGCCGCCCACTTTGATTGTTCGGAAGGTGTTCTGTGCAAGTGAAAAATTCAGACGCATCTCGCGCTTGAGCGTATCAAGCGCCACCCAGCGCATTTTGAGATGATCTTCGTAGAGCTGCGCCAGATTGATCGTACGAGCGTTGATATCGAGGTTGTTTTGAGCAATCTCAACCGTTTTGGATGAGCGTCGGCTCAATTCATCGGCTTCGCGCATCATGGTATCGGCTTCATCGATGATGGCCGCGAGCTCGACAAGGTAAACGGCTTCGATTTTTTTCATCGTGCGCTCGATGGCTTCGATATATACACGATAGCTCATCATGAGAAAGCCCGTGTAGGCCTTGATCTGTTCGGGACCCGCATCGGGGCCCTTTAAAGCCTGGGCAAGATTTTTTTCAATGGCTTTGATGTTTTCAGCCACGGCCATGACCTGCGCCAGTTCCGAGCCCTCGGCAGAGTAAAGAATGCCGTCGAGCTGCTCGGGCGTCATCTCAATGCCGTCCTGAGACAAGCGTGCCAACGTCTCGGTTCTGAGCCGCTCAATGCGTGTGCGGTCAGTTTCAATAGCCTGGCGTTCCCGTTCGATTCTGCGGCCGAGCGCAGCGCGCGTAGCCTTCAGAGGAAACAGGGAAGTCGACGGCGCCGCGATGCTGGCCAGTTTCCAAGCATTGATCTGCTCCTGACGAGCACGAATGCCGTCTTCAATCTTTTGCACCTGACCGATCAGATGCAGTACGTCGGAATGCAGAAACTCCTTCAGACACCCATCGACGATGCGCGTGATTTCCGAGTCACGAAACGTGATTCGTTCAAGAAAAGTCTTGTCGGCCTCCAATCCTGCCGCGTCGTGCTTTTCGAAGTAGCCCACGCCCTCGGCCAGCTTGGGCGACACACGGCTCCAGAACGCCGCAAACGTCTTGGCGGCAAGCGTGTGAGATGTCAGCAACAGAGCTGCTTCTGCAAAAGCCTTGGCAAAGATTGATTTCATGTGTTCGTACGATGTTTGAATTTTTAACTCAACGGGCAATGCTAACGCAAAAACATTAACCGGTGGTTGTTGCAGCACCGAGAATCGAAGCACGCAGCTGTGCCTGCGTCATGTCTTTGGCAAGAAGCGATACGCTCATTTCGCAAGCCTTGCAGTCAAAACGAGCCAAAAGACGAGTACCGCTTGAAGCAACCAGCACCAAGGGCAGAGGCTTCATACGCCCGGCATTCATCTTTTTGAACTGCGCTTTGCGATCCGGATCTTTCCCGAAGTGCTTGGGACACAGTCCGAGCGTATGACGCACGCAGTGCCGGCACTGCATCAGGGGAACCGAAGACAGATCTGTCGGAATCCCTGAAGACAAGCGGGTTTCAAAGGCAGGCTCGACCGTCTGCGCTCCGCACGACTTATAGAAGTGAACGGCATGAACATTGGCCGCATTGGCCCGGAAATCAAGCATGCGCCCCGTCAAGGCCGACTTGGCGGACTCATTCTGAGGGAGCCGTCCGAAGCGCGGGTGTGTGGCAAGAATCCGCAAAGCCAAACGTTCGAGCGCTTCACGGCGCAGGCCGTTGAGTACCGAAACAGGCACAAAGGGAACTGCG
>DXSO01000268.1 GCA_019410445.1 Sutterella sp. | reverse complement strand
TTGCTGCGTTGTCCGTGTTTGCCTTGGTGTTGGCAAATATCGTCGTATTGATGTTCGCACTACGGGTTCGAACGCGCCAGAAAGAAAAGGCGATCGAAGAAAAATATCAGGCGCAATGGATGGCTCAGCAGTATCAGCTCAAACTTGAAGCGTTGGAAAAAAGCCGTCTTGTCGGAACGCTCTCAAGTCTGGCCGCGCATGAACTCAAGCAGCCGCTTGCCGTGATCAACAACTACGCGGGAACGATCAGGCGGAAGATGCAAAAATCCGCCTTGCCGCACGACATGCTGCTCAAAGCGGTGAGCGAAATCGAAGCCTCGGGATTGAAGGCAGCGGAAATTGTCGATCATGTCCGTCTGTATGCAAGCGGCCGTCATGCGGAATATGAACGGGTCGATCTTGCCAAAGTCCTGCAAAAAGTCGCGGCAAGCCGTCGTAACGATGCCGCGTGCATTAAGATGCACGTTCCGCAGTCGGTATTTGTCATGGGGGATGCCATGGAGCTTGAGCTCATGGTTCTCAACCTCGTGAAAAATGCGTGTGCGACCGTGCAGAAATGCCCTGATCCTCAAGTCAACGTTGCGCTTGCCTGCGACCGGAACTTTGCAACCATAGTCGTCACCGACAATGGGCCGATTCTGAGTCAGGCCGAGTTCGAACGCATTGGAAAAGACTTTTATACGACCAAATCCGACGGACTTGGTCTTGGCATCCAGCTGGTTCGTTCGATGGCTGAAACTCACGGCGGAGCCTTGATTCTCGAGCGAAGCGACAGCGGCGGTCTGCGGGCTGTTATTCGTCTGCCTTTAGCCGATACGGAAACGGAGAACAAATGATTCGAACCGAAAATACGCTCATTCGCGTCATCGACGATGACGAACAGGTCCGAACCTCGCTGCAGTTTGCCCTTGAAGCCGAAGGATGGCATACGACGGGTTACGTCAGCGCCTTGGAGTTTCTGAGTAAAAACAACCCTCATCAGGCCGGTTGCGTGATATGCGATATTCGCATGCCCGGCATGAGCGGACTTGAACTGCAAAGAGAAATGGGTCGAAGCGGCAATATGCTTCCCATTGTCTTTGTGTCGGCGCACGGCGACATCGAAATGGCGGTCAAGGCCGTCAAAGACGGTGCTTTTGATTTTCTGCCCAAACCGGTCAAGATTGACAAACTCATTGAGATCGTGGGACTTGCGCTTGAACGGGATCGTGAAATCAGGAAAGAAAGCGAAGAGATTCGTCATGCGGTTGCCATCTACGGGCAACTGAGCTCACGGGAAAAAGAAGTCATGGAGGGAGTCGCCGAAGGACTTCTCAACAAGCAAATCGCTTTTAATCTCGAAATCACTGAAAAGACCGTCATTGCGCATCGCAGCTCGCTTAGAAAAAAACTCGGCTTGCGGACCGGTCCGGAGCTGACCCGATTCTTGATGCTGGTTCGAAAGCATCCCGACTACAAACGCTGAGTGAGCAGACAGAGCCATTTGCATGGTTTCGAGCAAAAAATCTGCTGCAGTATCCCAAGCTCATGCGCTGCAAAGTCGGCGTATGAGCTTTCTACTTTGTTTTACGTATTGTCAAACGTTTCGGTATCGGCAAAAATCTATTGCGCGTTGATTGATTCAACGCCGTTATCGTACAAAAACCTCGACGCCTCCAACGGTTGAACCGACATCATGATTCTGTCAGCAGCACAAATTGCACATAACAGATCGGTCCGCCGCGTGCACAAGCCTTCCGGG
>DXSO01000267.1 GCA_019410445.1 Sutterella sp. | reverse complement strand
CGGAACCTGATAGAGCGCAGTCGACGGATTAAAGGCGCCATTTTAGACGGCGAACCGCTGTTTTTCCAAGATTTTTCAGCGAAATTTTCTGCCTTAAGAGAAAAACACACCCTCAAGGACTGTCTTTGCCGTCGGAAATCCCTCTTTGAATTTCAGCTTCGCACAACAAACCTCAAGCACAATTGCCTTCTTGACCTACGGAACGCTCGGAGCGACGTGCCGAAAACCTCCAAAACCCATTTTGGATGGGCGCTCGTTAGAATCTGAGCATATTCATCGGGTTTGTCCCGAGTTCCGGATCACTCCGTTTTACTTAGGGTTCTAATTAAACTGGAAGGTTGAGTTATTTGTCTCGCCTTCCACAGATTTCAGTTGGAAACGCAATGTCTCATCACGTTCTTGTCGCTTATTACAGCCATGCCGGTCACACGGCCCGCATCGTTCGCACCATCATGGAAACCATCGTTGCCCAAGGGCATGCCTGCGACATGGTCGACATGATGGAAGCCGTCCGAGAAGGACTGGATTGGTCCAAATACGACATCGTGATCGTGGGCTCTCCCATTGTGTACGGCGTCTACAACAAGATCGTGTGGGAATTCTGCTCGATGTACAAAAACGAGATCGAATCGCGTCCCAACAGCTTCTTTAATGTAACGGTCGTTGCCCGTTCGCCGGAAAAAGCCACTCCGATGGGCAATCGCTATCTGCAGAAGTTCGTCAAGCGCAGCGCATGGAAGCCTCGTGATCTGAAGTGCTTTGCCGGAAAAGTGGACTATCCGAACTGGAACCTCTTTGAACGCACGATGATCAAGATCATCATGAAGATCACCGACGGACCGACCGACTCGAAAGTGTCCATCGACTACACCGATTATGACGACGTAAGAGCCTATGCGCGTCATTGTCTGCAGCTCGACAAGCTGCAGGCGCGCCGCTCACCGCGCCGTTAATGCGCAGCTTCCCCTTTGAGCGTCTGCCGGGGGCTTGTTGCTTCAAATGGTTTTCCCCGCGTCGGCTTCAATGCGGCCGACGCACCGACTAGAGAGGATTGCATCACAATGTCCGAAACCAAGCTTCCCTGGCTGAAGCACTACCCCGAAGGCATTCCCGCCGAAATCAACCCCGATCATTTCGCCTCGATTCCGGCTCTCTTCGATACGGTTGCCAGCAAGTACGGTGACAAAACCGCTTTTGTCTGCATGGACAAGGCGCTCACCTACAAAGAGATCTGCGACCTCTCCAAGGATTTTGCGGGCTATCTTCAATCTCTGCCCGACATGAAGCCGGGAGACCGAGTCGCCATCATGATGCCCAACCTTCAGCAGTACATCATCAGTCTGCTGGGCATCCTGCGCGCCGGCATGATCGCCGTCAACGTCAACCCTCTCTACACGTCCCATGAATTGGGCCATCAGCTCTCCGACAGCGGCGCCAAAGCAATCGTCATTATCGAGAACTTCGCCAAAACCCTGCAGAACACCCTCGCAGACACCCCCGTCAAGCACATAGTGACGACCAAGGTCGGCGACATGCTTCCCTGGTTCAAGCGCACGGCCACCGAAATCGTGGTGCGTTACGTCAAGAAGATGGTTCCGGACTTCAACCTTCCCGGGCACGTCAACTTCCGCAAGGCGCTTTCAATCGGCCACTCGAAGGGCTTTTCGCCGGTGGAACTGAAAAACACCGATGTCGCCCTTTTGCAATACACCGGCGGCACGACGGGCGTTGCCAAAGGCGCCATGCTTACGCACCGCAACGTATTGGCCAATGT
>DXSO01000266.1 GCA_019410445.1 Sutterella sp. | reverse complement strand
TGGCAAATGGTTTTTGGTCGTTCAAAAAAAGTCTCGTCGTTAAAATCTTTCGTGACAAATTCAAAGCGGGAGCAAAATCCGTTTGAGAGGTCGGCAGCGGCTGTCGTTGTTCGAGCGAGTTGTTTTTTTGATCAGTGCATAAAGCGATCCTTCAGCGCAATTTGTCCTTTGCACGGATTGCAATGTCTGATCTTTAAGGAATCGGAACAGTTGTGATTTATCCGTATTTCAGTAATTCCTACGAGTTTCTAAAGGCATTGCTGCTTGAGCAGATCAAGACAGATCGCGCCGGCAGTTCCACGCAAGGCGCGGTTTTTGCTTTAACCGAAGTGGTTGTTCCTGATGAGGCCGTCAAGGACGATTTGAACAGAGCATTGGCTGATGCGGTCGGGATTGCCAGCGGAATACGGTTTGTGACGACTCAGGCTTGGCTGGATCGACTCAATCACGGCTCGCTGGATGTGCGCGGCAGAGCGCGTGCTCTCGAATGGGCGATCTATGCCGTGGTGACGGATCCGGAATTTCTGCAGAAAAGTGAGTGCCGTCGCTTGAAGGACTATGTGGAGGAAACGACTCAATCGGCTATTTGGCCTTTGGTCAGTCGTCTGGCTGCTTTGTTTAGCACTTATGCCGCGTATCGAGCTGACTGGTTGTGGAATTGGGCTGGTGTGGAAGTGCCGAGTGCAGACAAAGCCAGGCTGATGCGCGAGCAACAAGTTTTGAAGTCGCACCCCGACTATTTGTGGCAGAAGGCGCTCTGGATGCAGCTGTGTACGCGTCAGAAGGCCGACGGATCGAAGCTGTGGCCGACAGCGGATGAATTTTTATCAATTCCGCATAAATGGCTCGAGCGCATGAATGCCAAACAGGGCAAAGTCGCCGCTTTGTACCTTTTTGTCCCCAGAGAGCTGCCGCCGTTGGCGCTTGCGCAGCTTTTGGCCGAGTCGCAGCGTCGACAAGTGCATTTGTTTATGCACAACCCGTCATCGACATTCTGGTTTGATCCGTCGGTCAAGAGTACGGATGGATTTTCCTGGTTTCATCGCAATGCCTGCGCAAAACGTGCGCTCATTGACCGCGTGCGCAATTTTGTCACGCAAGATACCGCAAGCGAAGACAGAGTTTTTTTGGAAGACGATTTGAATCAGACCGTTTATGAAGCTCCCAAAACGCGAACGGCGGGCATTGATGCGCTCGGTGATGTGCTCAAGCTAAAGGCAGAGGCGCAGCAGTCCGAAGACATTTTTCTCAGACCCGGCTGCGAATCATTTCTGGGAGCGATCCAGTCGGCGGTGCTTGAAGATGACCCGAAATTGCTTCCACACGGCGTTCAGGAACAGGATCAGTCATTTCTCATTGTTCGAGCTCCCAACGCCTTACGGGAGGTAGAGGCGCTTTGTGACTGGATTTCGGCTACGATCGAAGCCTCACGACGAACCGATCAGCCCCTTTCGGCAAGTGATTTTCTGGTGACGACTCCCGACATTGATTCGATGGCCGGCGTGATTGCCGCCGTCATGGGGTCGAGAGATGAAAGCGAGCGACTCAGCTATCACATTGCCGGACAGTCTGAACTTGATGTCAATGGTGCGGCTCGTGCCATGCTGGCTGCCATGCGTTTTGTCGGAGGGGCGGCGACGGCAGAAGAGTTTTCCGAACTCATCGAAATGCCCGCCTTTGCGGCCATCCGTTCTTCCAGCAATATCAACGCGACGCAGATTGCCTGCTGGCTTGCCGCTGCCGGCTATCGGTGGGGACTCAATGAAAAACACGCGCGCAG
>DXSO01000265.1 GCA_019410445.1 Sutterella sp. | reverse complement strand
GGATAGTACCGCATTTGTTTCGGCTAGCAAAATAGAGATTTGCGCTCTACATTCTTTTGCCTAGGTCTGAAAAAGAGGCTTTTGTTTAAGGCGGAGAAGTTATTAAACGCACATCAACGGTTCTGTTCCTGTTAGCATTTCGTCTCAAGGCGAACCACCGGATTCAATCAATAGTGATTGCTGTTGATTTGAGGCATGCACACGGCATGCGACGGTTCACTTTACAAAGTGATCACCCAAATAACCGCGGGTGGCGGATAGAAGCGTTCGTTTTGCTGTTTGTGATTCAAGACAAAAATCCACGATGAAAAATCCCACACATTTTTATGTCGTTGTGCCCTTGGGGCTCGAAGAGCTTTGTGCTCAGGAACTTAAAGCCATTGGCATTACTTCGCTGCGAGTCCAGAAGGGAGCGGTGACTTTTACGGGTTCCATGCTGGCGGCGCAGCGGGCGTGTCTGTATTGCCGCACTGCCAGTCGCATCCTGATGCGCGTGGGCGTTTCCGACTACGAAGATGAGGAGGATATCTACAACTTTGCCTGCCGCACGAAATGGGAAACTTGGTTTGGTCCCGATGCGACAATCCGCGTGGATATCAACGCACGCCGTTCTCCGCTCAGAAGTCTGGATTTCACGCTTTTGCGCATTAAGGACGGCATTTGTGACCGCTTCATGCACTTTATGCAGAAGCGTCCGAGTGTGGATACGGCTCGTCCGGATATTCGTGTTTTTGCCTTTGCCGATCCTACGCACTGCACGTTTTACTTGGATCTGTGCGGTGAAGCGCTTTTTAAGCGAGGCTGGCGCACGGATAAGGGTGAGGCTCCTTTAAAGGAAAATCTCGCATCTGGACTGCTGATGCTGGCCGGCTGGACGCCTGAGACGACGCTGTTGGATCCGTTCTGTGGCTCCGGCACGATCGCCATTGAGGCGGCGCTTGCCGCTTGCGGTGTCGCACCGGGGTTGAAGCGGCATTTTCTCTTTGAGAATTTCTCCGACTTTGATCGTGAGGCATGGCAGGAAGAACTGGAAGAAGCCAAGGCGCAGGTCAATATGCATGCGCAGGTTCGAATTGCCGCAAGTGACATCAGCACGATTGTGGTGGGGAAGGCCGAGCAAAATGCGCGGCGAGCCGGTCTTGGGGCCCTGCTCGATGACGGTCGACTGACCTTTGCGCAGTGTGATGCGCGTCAGGTTACGCCTCCTGCCGCCGCTGGCTTGATTGTGGCCAATCCGCCTTATGGCGAACAATCCAATCCGAAGAGCGCAACAGTTGCTTCGATGATGAAGAATGTAGCCGACAACCTAAAGAATAATTTTTCAGGCTGGACAGCGCGTTTTCTTACGAGTGACAGAAATCTGCCCCATCAGATGCGTCTGAAGGAAAGCAAAAAGACGCCGTTGTTCAACGGTCCTTTGGAGTGTCGTTTCTTTGAATTCAACTTGGTGGCTGGCAGTTTCCGTCAGAAGCAGTGAACTGTTTTGGACAAAAAGGCGTCGATCGAAACTTTTTGATGAAGTCGACGCTTTTTTATGAAAATACGAGGGCACTCGAAAAATCGACTTGCTTTTTTTTGCTCAGGTCGTAAAATGATGCCTCTCAATTGAAAGCCTCTCGTCCCCATCGTCTAGAGGCCTAGGACATGACCCTCTCACGGTTAGAACTGGGGTTCGAATCCCCATGGGGACGCCAAGCACAAGTCCGATACTGTCGCATGCAGTGTCGGATTTTTTGTTTTCTTCTGACAAATCAAGCCTATTTGGCCTCTCCGCAGTTCGTTCGATATCCGGATCCCTTCTCTTGTGGTGTG
>DXSO01000264.1 GCA_019410445.1 Sutterella sp. | reverse complement strand
AAATTTATCAGAACGTATAGTCGGCTTTGAGTTCATAGCAGTGAGAATCTCTTCCCTGCTCGCTTCCGAGATAACGGTATCCGGCGCGAAGCGTCCCCTTGCCCGAAGTCCATGCCAAACCAACCAGGCCTCGATAGAGCGTATGAGAACCGGTGATCGTTTCATCCACGCGCACTCCGGAACCGTCATACGCTGCAAATTCCGTGTCGCCCGCAGTGCGGATCACTGCCAGGTCAATCTGCGGACGAAGCTTGGAGCCATCGGCAAAAACAATGGTGTATGCAGCATTCACGCCGACGGGGAACTGCCAGAGATTGGCATTGTCAAGAGACCAGTCACCGTGATGACGCGGGCGAAAAAGCGTGTACTCGATCTTGGCATACGGCACGAAGTCCAGATTTCCAAAATTGAAGCCGTAGCGTGCAGCCGCATCAAACGACCACAAGTTGGCATTGGTTTCGGCGCGGGTGCCGCTCATGTCGCTGTCGCCCGAGACATAGAGCCAACCTGCGCTCAAGGCTAGGTCGAGTCCGCCGAAATTTCGCTGACCAAAAGCAGTGATGCCGAACATGTCGGCTTCACCATCAGCCTTGACGGACGATCCTCGACTTTCGGCATCGGCTTTGGCGTAGGTGTACACTACCCCGAAAAACGACTCCCCATAACGAATGTCGGCACCGAGATTGACGACGGCCGTATCGTTGTCAAAGCCCGCGTTTTTTCCCAGTCCGTCTGCCTTGTCGTACAAAGCCTTGAGGTCAAGCCAAATGGCGCCGCCGTCGGCTCTTGTTGTGTCGACAACAGCCTGAGTCATATGGGCATCAGCGCTTTCACGAACCGCACGTGCTGTTTCCAATGCCGAGGTCGCCAAGCCCGACGTGACGAACGGCGAAGCGCAAGCCATACCCGATGAAACGGAAGCGGCAATGGACAAAGCGGAGAATAAAAGCGGTTTGGTGTTCATTTTTATGATTTCTGAGAAAAAGTTTGTCAACGCGGATCGTTTACCCGAATACAATTGGCGAGTTTAGTCATTTTGACCCGCCGTCACAAAACGGATATTTTAATTTTTCAACCTCTCCCTAACAATAAGACCCTCGGCCATGTTCAATACGCATCTGTACTGGGTTTTTCTTCTCGTAGCGGTTCCGACAATTCTTTCCCCCGGTCCGGGTGTACTGATGTCGCTTACCAATTCCATGCGCTACGGACTCAAAAGCGCTCAGCCCGGCATCATCGGCGTGGCAGCGGGCACTCTTGTCGTCGGGTTCATTTCCGTCACAGGTTTGGGTGTAGTCATCGCCGCATCGGAAACGCTCTACAACGCCATTCGTCTCCTGGGTATTGTGTTTCTGCTCTATCTTGGTTTTAAGAAATTCCGAGCCAAACCCTTTGCCATTCGCCTGGCACATATTGAAAATGAGGAGTACGCAGACAGTCCTGTCGAGAAAATCAAGGCCGGACGACTTTTTGTCGAGGGAATTCTCCTGCAGATCAGCAATCCGGCGCTCATCATTTTTTATCTTTCGCTCTTTCCTCAGTGCATTGACCAAAGCCTTGCCTACTGGCCGCAGGTTAGTTTTCTCACAATCAACTACTTTTTCCTTGTTTGGCTCATTCATTCTCTCTACGGCTGGCTTGGCTCCTGGGCTGCCGCAACTTTATTGAAGCCGGAAGCGGCCGTCTGGATCAACCGCATTGCAGGAACGGCGTATTGGTTGCTCGGCTTTGTTTTCTTATGGCAGATTTGTGCCTCTTAAGCCCAATGAGCAGGTTAATTTCCCATTTACTTTAGAGAAATTAGTGTCGATAAATATCGGCAGCCCTTATCAGCAAAGAATATACATTAAAAGCAAACC
>DXSO01000263.1 GCA_019410445.1 Sutterella sp. | reverse complement strand
AATCAAAGCTCCAAACACTTGAAATCTTCCCCTATCCCCTCTTCTAAAATCCTTCCCAACACACAAACTTTCCCTTTTAAATCATTGATTTACCAAACTTTGTATCGGCAATTCTCTTTTTTTGATCATACGAATTGCCGATCTCAATCGGACGGCAGGCAATCAACACGCATTCTCCTTTGGCATTAGCATTGCGTTCAGTATGCCGCGATGATCACCCTGGAGTTCCCTCGTATGACGGATGATCTTGGCGGCTGACGTACGTGCCTTCAGCCTTATTCGTCCTCACGTACGCTGAAGAATTATTTGCATCAAGGAGAATTTCTCATGAAAAAACCCGTTCGCGTTGCCGTGACCGGTCCTGCCGGCAATATCGGCTATGCCTTGCTGTTTCGCATTGCCGCCGGCGACATGCTTGGCCCTGATCAACCTGTCATTCTTCAACTTCTTGAACGCAATACGCCCGAGAGCACCGCACGCCTCAAGGGTGTCATGATGGAATTGGCCGACTGTGCCTTCCCGCTTCTGACCGACATGATTTCTACCTCCGACCCGATGGTTGCATTCAAGGATGCCGATGCGGCCATTCTCGTCGGCGCCCGTCCCCGCACCAAGGGGATGGAGCGTTCCGAACTGCTGTCGGCCAACGGTGCGATCTTCTCTGAACAAGGCAAGGCTCTTGATCAGGTCGCAAGTCGTGACGTTAAGGTTCTGGTTGTCGGAAACCCGTGCAATACCAACGCCTACATTGCCATGAAGTCGGCTCCGTCCCTTTCCCCCAAGTGCTTCTCGGCCATGCTGCGTCTTGATCATAATCGCGCTCTTTCGCAGTTGTCTGGCATCACTGGCAAACCCGTCACCACAATGCATCAGATGGCCGTTTGGGGCAATCATGCTCCGTCCATGTATCCGGACATTCGCTTCTGCACGATTGACGGAAAACCTGCAAGCGAATGCGTTGACCCGACGTGGTACCGTGACACCTTCATTCCGACAGTCGGAAAGCGCGGGGCCGCCATCATTGAAGCCCGCGGTGCAAGCTCAGCCGCATCAGCTGCCTCGGCCGCTATCGACCACATGCACGACTGGTTCCTCGGCAGCAACGGTGACTGGGTCACCATGGGTGTTCCCTCAGACGGAAGCTACGGCATCCCCGAAGGCATTATTTGCGGCATGCCCTGCATTTGCGACGGAAAAGGCGGCTATGAAATTGTCAAGGGGCTGGACTTTGACGCTTTCAGCCAGGAAAAACTCGACAAGACCGTTGCAGAACTCGTCTCTGAAGCCGAAGCTGTCAAAAATCTGATTTGATCAGCCTCTATGTGCCTTTGATATAAAGGACACCTTTAACAAGAAGGCAAAAATCGCTGCGTTACAATCGTCTGCGATTTTTGCCTTTTTATTGTTCTGCACTCCAACATCAACCTATGTCCGAGGCTTGCTCCACTGAACATTTGCATCTTGCCGAAACGTTCACCCACCTAGACGGTTTACCAACCATACCAGCCGCCTCTCTGTTACCTTCTCAACGCTGTAAGCCCTTGGCGGTTCTTGACTCAAACGTAATCCTGGATCTATGGTACTGGCATGACAAACAGGCTCAGTCGCTCAGGCAAGCAATTGAATGCAAGCGATTGTCTTTGGCATCGTCGGTTAGCTGTCTGAAGGAATTGACTGCCGTACTGTCTCGAACCAGCTTCGCATTAAATGTTCAGGAGCAAAAAAAATTCATCTCCGAGCTTCTGACTCGTCTGGTCCTCGTGGAGCCAACCATTGTCGGACGTGTTCGATGCAAAGATCCCGATGATGAAAAATTTTTAAATCTAGCATTCGAAATCCAAGCCGATTTTCTCTTTACCAAGGACAAAAAAGTACTTCGAGCTGCTC
>DXSO01000262.1 GCA_019410445.1 Sutterella sp. | reverse complement strand
TCGCGACCTCAACCTTGGCAAGGTTGCGCTCTACCAACTGAGCTACTCCCGCATTCAAAGATGCGTTATCTTCCAGAGAAAAGCTTGGAGGCGCGAAGCGGAATCGAACCGCTGTAGACGGATTTGCAATCCGTTGCATAACCACTTTGCTATCGCGCCATCCGTCTATGCGCCTTTTGGGACGCCAGCTTTTGGAGCGGGAGACGAGTCTCGAACTCGCGACCTCAACCTTGGCAAGGTTGCGCTCTACCAACTGAGCTACTCCCGCGTTCTCTCGAAGAGAATGCGCATTTTACAGAGACTAAAAATCCTGTCAAGTGTTTTCGGAAAAATTTTTTGATTTTTGGATTTGAGATGAGCAAATCGACAAAAAATGTGCGTCAACGGCGTTATTTCTGATTCTTGTCAAAAAGACAACCGGATTTAACAAAACATTTTGATTGACTTGCTTTAGATTGACTAGGCAGTTTTATGTAGGGAAAACTAATCAGTTTTTGACATAGAGCGAAGAATTTCGTTTGCCTTCGGCTTCCGAAGCGTCTGTTGTTTAGGAAAGAAGCGCTGACGAAAAATACAAAAAACCACTTTAAGAGAGAAACAAAATGCGTTTGGTTAAAAAGACTCTGCTTGCCGCAGCAATCGCAACCGCCTGTGGTGCCGCTATGGCCGCTTCATTGCCCCAGATTGCGGTGCTTGCCACCGGTGGCACGATTGCCGGGTCAGGTAATTCGGCTACGGGTTCGGCTTACACCGCTGGTAAGGTGAGTGTCAATCATTTGGTTGCCGCTGTGCCTCAGCTTGCCGATATTGCTGAAGTAACGCCCAAGCAGATCGTCCAGATCGGCTCTCAAGACATGACGGATGATGTTTGGCTCAAGCTTGCCAAGACAATCAATACCGATTGCAGCAAATTTGACGGCTTCGTTGTTACGCATGGTACGGATACGATGGAAGAAACTGCATACTTCCTGAATCTGACCGTGAAGTGCAAGAAGCCTGTGGTGCTCGTTGGCGCAATGCTGCCTTCAACGGGCCTTGGTGCCGATGGTCCCCGTAATCTGTACAACGCAGTTTTGACGGCTGCCAACAAGGAAACGGCCAAGCAGGGTGTTGTTGTTGCGATGAACAACATCGTTGTGGGTGCTCGCGACATGATGAAATCCAACACGGTGCAGCCCGACACCTTTATCGCTGCAAACTTTGGCAAGGTTGGCACGATTTTCAATAACAAGGTGACGTATGAAGCTGTTTCTCTGCGTCCGCATACCTACAAGACTCCCTTTGATGTGTCCAAGCTCGAAAAGTTGCCGAAGGTTGGAATCGTTTACAACCACGGCGGCGTGGAAGGCATCCAGGCACAGGCACTTGTTGATGCCGGATATGAAGGCATTGTGAACGCAGGCGTTGGTAACGGCAATATCCACAAGAGCATCTTCCCGATTCTGGAAAAGGCAGCCAAGAACGGTGTTGCCGTGGTACGTAGCTCGCGTGTTCCGACTGGTGCGACCACGAAGGATGCTGAAGTGGATGATGCCAAATATGGATTCTTGTCTTCTGGTACGCTCAATCCGCAGAAAGCTCGAGTTCTGTTGCAGCTTGGCCTGACGAAGACCAAGGATGTCAAGAAGCTTCAGGAATACTTTGACAAGTATTAATTTGCGAGTACTCATCTCCTGAAGGAGGTGGCGAAAGTCAAAAAAAGCGCACGATTCGAAGGATTCGTGCGCTTTTTTGTCTTTTGGAAGATCGAGAAATTTTAATTTAGTATCGAAAGCGGCTATGGCAGAGACGTAAAAAGCTAAGCATCAGAACCATGGCAAAGCCGAATGAATGTCTACGATTACTCCGCAGTTGGAGAAATCGTAACCGGGCAGTTTGGCGGCATCCTCCCTCCATTCTGAGGAATTCAAGAGTTCAAGAAAGCTTTGACCTTCCGCGGAACTAAGCAGCTCATTGAAGCAAGCTAAAAAATAAAC
>DXSO01000261.1 GCA_019410445.1 Sutterella sp. | reverse complement strand
CGATCATCAGCACGAACGCATAGGTGACGCGCCGTCTAAGGCCAACCGGTTGAGTATTCTTCCGCCAAAACATTGCAGGGGTCTGTACGCACAAGTGACTTCGTATTTTAGCCTTCGGGCATTTCTTAAGAAGCGGCAATCGACCAACCAAATCCTTGGTGCGTGTGCAGCAAAGTACCCTGCCCCTCAAAAGGTTTGTCAATAACCTGACGAAGCAAATATAAATTTGAACGCAAACTGTCTGACAACGGCTGCTCATTGGGCCAAAGCTCGGCCTCCAATTGTGCTCGACTGACGACCGCAGGGCTTTTGGACATCAAACACCGAAGAAGTTTCAGACAAGTCGGATTTAGTTTGATCGGCACGCCGTTTCGCTCAACTTTAAGCGTATCCAAATTCATGCTGAGCGGCCCCACGATGAGCGTATTGTTGACGGCTCCCAAGGCTCGACGCAGCACTGTTTCAATTCGAGCCGACAATTCCCGCAAAGAAAAAGGCTTGACCAAATAGTCGTCGGCACCTGCCATTAGACCCTCGACCCGATCATCGATTGCATCCCTTGCCGTCAGCATCAGAATCGGCAATGTCTTGCCCTCGGCTCGCAGCCTTCTGCATAAAGTCAACCCGTCCATGCCGGGCAAACCGATATCAAGAATCATCAAATCAATATGGACGCGGTGAACGCGCTCCCAGGCATCTGCAGAGGTCAGGCTGCACTCAACCGCCCATCCTTTCATCTCAAGATATTCAGCAACATTGGCCAAAATATCTGCATTGTCATCAACAACCAAAATTTTGATGGACATGAGCAGATCCCCTCAAATGTGTTTGCGTGACAAGAAAGTTTAGTGAGAAGAAATCAGCCGGTTTGTTTTTTTAACTTACTTTTGCGCTTTATCACAGCTTTTGACGTCATTTTGACGACTGATTGACCGTGTTTTGTCACTCATTGGAAAAAATGATTGATCCGTACTCATTTTTTCCAGACAGAAACATGACAGAGCCGTTTCCCTGCCTGACGCAGTCCAATCATCGATTTCATTCATTGTCCTCAGAAAGCGGCACTGTCGCTGCAGTACGTCCCTACTCTCTGTTGATTTGGTTTTTATTGCCGACCCTGAGTTTTATCTGGCTTTGGTTTCTTCCGCCTCATGCTCTGGATATCGCCATTGCAAAAACATTTTTCAACAACGGACAATGGTGGGGCTCAACTCAAATTTGGATTGAACCTCTGCTGCACAAACTCCCCAAATACATCTCCATTGGGGTTGCTCTTCTGTGTGCCGTCCAAATTGTTCGCCTGAACATTCAGAGCAATTGTTCGAATCGTTCAATCCAACAAAAGCGGGAACAAATCCGCAGGCTTTTGTATCTACTGACATCGATGGGCGCCTGCGTACTGATCGTTTATTTGCTGAAAACATCCACCGGCGTTGCCTGTCCCGCATCCACTTTCGAATTCGGCGGCATTGAAAAAATCCACAGCGCTGCCAATGGTTTTGTTTTCGGAAGCATTCCGGGCAATTGTTGGCCAAGCGGAGCTGCCGGCAGCGGATTTTGTTTGTTCGGTCTTTATTTTTATTTCCGTGATCAATCCCAAACTGCGGCTCGATTGACTCTTATCGCTGCCATTGTTTTAGGGTGTCTTGCCGGTTTCGGTCGCATGAGCAGCGGCATGCACTTTGCTTCCCATGTAGCAGCTTCTTTTTGCATCGACTGGATCATCTCCGCTGCTTTGTATTTAGCCTATTTCAGTCGCAGGAATCTAATCGACAGACTGCTCATCGAACTGAAAGGGAAAAAAGCTCTTGAAACATCTGCCCAACGGCTAGAACCCGGTTCGCCGCTTGTTTCAAAGACATGTGGAATTCTGTTTACCGCACTTTGGTGGACTCTGGTTTTCGATTCACCGATGTTTGCCAAACTCATGAACCTTCCCGAAGCTGTCACGTGGTCGAAAGTTGGCTTATTCATCAGTTCGGCAACATGCTTCGGTTTGCTTGCCGTGG
>DXSO01000260.1 GCA_019410445.1 Sutterella sp. | reverse complement strand
TTATTTCTGATTTTAAAAGTGAGGATCAAAATTCCGCTTCTGCAACCTTAGTTCACTGTACACTCACGCCAGTTTTCGGAGACGAGCAGCGGAACACAACATCGAGCAAAGTTACTCCCGCAAAGGGAACTGCTGGGATAATGCAGTCATGGAGAGCTGGAACGGTACGTTGAAAACCGAGTGGCTTTACCATCCGGACAAGCGCTTTCACAAGCAGCTGCTGACTGCATCGGAAGCGCGACGGCAAATTCAGAAGTACTGCACTTATTACAATGAGGAACGCATTCAGGCAAAACTAAACTACCGCTCCCCAAAACAATTTAGGGAAGCGGCAGTTCATTAGGTTTGATCCGCGCTTAGTTAAAACCTGTCTCACAAAGTGGGGACAGTTCAGCTTTTCCCGAGCACTTGATTTGCATTGATGCTTCCCCAATACCGGGAATCAAAGGAATGTTCCGTTGTTCCCATCATCCAAAATTCGTCTTTGCCGAGAACTTTTCGGCCGATAAATTTTCGTTTTTCACCTTCGGACAACTTATTCAAATACGGCAAACCTGTTGATATAAGGCGTCCGTTTACCAGAATCCGTTCATCTGGTGTGATCTCAACCGTATCTCCCGGAACACCAACCGCGATCTTGGCCAACCGTGTTCCATCCGGAAAAACCGGTGCTGCACGGCGTGATTCAAAAACCAGAACATCGCCTCTTTGATAAGGTTGCTCAGCATTCATTTGAAACAGCAAGACATTGGCATCCATGCACTTTCGTATCTGCCGATCCCAGAGCAAACGCCAGTTATGCGACACATAAAAAGTGAGAGCAATCAGCACGGCGCTAATGACAATCAGCTTGATGAAGCAAACCATCCTCTGCCTGGCCGAGGCCGATAAAAAAGGCGAGCAGAAAGATCTAACGCTCTTTGCCAACGCCATCTTTATTTATCCTGGGCAGGGTGGGATCATGGGTTTTGATCCACTCCAGGAACTGATCGGCTCCGATGATTCTGTCGGGCGGAGTTGTCACCACGAAACGGTTGTCAACTATGAATAAGCCGCTCTCGCGCAGGTCTTGCATCATGTCCTGAAGCGCCTTGTAGTATTTTTCCGCCTGCTCGGTCGTTTTGGCTTCCTTAGTTATCCGCACAGAAATCGACAGCACGTCGATTGAATAAATTTTGTCCGCCGCGCTCTGTGATTGCGGCACTCCCACGTAGCTAATGAAGGCGATGCCTGCGCAGAACGCGGTTACGGGCTGTCGCTAGCACCGTTATCTGACACGACAGCACTCTCAATTAACGCAAAGCTGTAGAGAAGAACAGGATCAACGTTAAATTCTTTAACGATTTTTTCGTAATCTGTACCTGACAAGTCAAGAGCCGCAACTCTTGAACTCATAAAAGCGACTGAAATAGCTGCAGTCCAAATCTTTGCAAAATTATTCATGCTTGGAAAGATTCGTAATGAATTCCCTGTAATTAGTGCAACCTGCGCTATTTGCAACTTTTGGCATTTAGGGTAATTGCTTTTTTATCTAAGATGCGCACTTCTTGCCTTCCACTCATGTTTCTTACAACGAGTGTCATGACAAGTCAGTTAAGCTGCGCTTTATGTGCATTGGTCATAGCATGGATAAAAAGTAAAACCTGTTTTACGATTCAATGCTTGATGATTTTCTCTTGCACGCATTTCGTTCGACTTTCGTGTAGATTTTCACATTATTCGAAGGAAACGCGTGACCATGAAACTAAAGCGCCATCTTTTACAGTCGCTCAAGCAATGGGCCAATCAGCCCCAACATCTTCCGTTGTTGCTCAGAGGAGCTCGACAAACAGGGAAAACCTGGCTCCTTCAGGAATTGGGACGCGAATGCTTTGAGCACACCGCCTATTTCGATTTCGCCGCCCGGCCTGCCCTTCAGGAAATATTTGCTTCCACGCGAGAGCCCAAAGCGATTCTCAAGGGGTTGAATCTCATAAGCGATGTGCCCATCCTGCCCGGCAAAACGTTAATCGTTTTCGATGAAATACAGG
>DXSO01000026.1 GCA_019410445.1 Sutterella sp. | reverse complement strand
TTCGGATCGACGCCCACGTCATACTTGTAGCAGAACGGGCAGTCATAGCTGAAGATCTTGGTGAGCTTGCCTTCGGCGTTGACCATAGGTTTTTCGAGCTTGACGTAGTCGGTGCCTTCGGTGGCAGCCATTGCGCTTGTTGCAAGCAAAGACATACCGATTACAAACAAAGTCTTCTTGAACATTTGAAATTTCTCCTCTCAAATTTCAGCAAACGCCTAAACAGGCAATCGCATTCAACTTCTGAGAATTAGTTTAAAAACAAGACTGCAGCCAAACAATCGAGGTTTGCCAATGGCTCCCTGTACGTCTGTGCAATGTCCTGTTGCAGAAATCAAAATTTGCTCTTCGAACAAAGGCAAAGACCGATCTCTTCGCCCCTGTCCTTTCTCATTCCATCAAAACCATTTACTTAGAAAAGGCTTTTTTGACGGACACCGGCATGGCCTGATACCCCATCGAATTGCAAATCACAATTTCCACGGAGGGCTCCTTGGCACCCCACTTAAATTCGTTGATCACAGGAGAAGCAATGCCCGCTTTTTCTCCAGGCTTCAGTTCAGACGGACGACGCCCCATCCCTGCAGTTGCCGAATAAACCATGATGGAATCCTTGTCGTCTTCGTATTGGGTCAGCGAGGTCACCGGACTGTACCAAGCAAAGCCTCTTTCCTTGCCGTACTCCCAGACCTGTTCAGCAGTCATCTTTCTTTGATCGATCTTGAAGACCACCGCACGGCTGTATTTCATTTCAGGCAATGCAGGCTGCTCCATACCACGAGCATCACCATTGTCAAAGACCGTAATGTAGATCACGTTCTTATTGGACTTCGAATCGATTCGGAAAGCCGTATGCTGAGTCCAGGTGAAGTCAAAATCACCTTCGACCTGGCTGCCCGTAACCTTGAGCTTCTTGCCGTTTGCATCCACAGGAGCAAGCAATTTGTCTGCCCACGGCTTCTTCCACCCCTCAGGCGAACCGAGAATCCACTTCACCTTCTTGTCGCGCCCAATCTTGATGATGGCCGACTGGTGACGGGAAGAAATAATGATTGAATCATCACTCGGGTCATAGTCAACAGAGTTCACATGCGCCCAGTTGCGTCCAGGACCAGTACCAACGATATCTCCGAAATGGTCGCTGGCATCGAGCTTGGCCAGTTCTTCTGCAGAAAGTGTCTTACCTGATTGGCTGGCGTCAATATTCAAGCACACCGCCCCCTGATCAAGAACCTTCATGACATTGTCACGGTACGGATCCAGGATCTCCCACAAACGCCACTCGTCAATAACTTGGCCGTTACCGTCAACTTCAACAATCACGTCACGCACCGTACGAACGCGTTTGTTATCGGCACGACGCAGGTCCGCACTGGCAGCACGAATAAACGTATGACCATTTTGAGCATTGTCGAGTGAATGGGAGAAATCAATATATCCCACAGGCAAACGACGGTTATAGATCTCGCGTCCCATCAAATCGTACTTCACGTAACGCTGACCATAACCCCAGGTGATGTTGCCGTCCTCATCCTGCTGAAAACCCATCATCACACCCGAACGATACATCTGTTCGACGTCATAGATCGGTTCAACATGCATATACCAACGCACTTCACCCTTGGTATCGATAATCGCATTCATCGGGTAGAAGTTCCATTCCATGGCACCACCCATCGGATTATTCCAAACCATGCGCGTGGCTTTGGTGTACTGCTGCATCAAGTTATTGACAAGGTACAAGCGATCAGAAAACTTCGGATCCATCTTCACAACCTTGGTCTCAAACATGTTGTGAGACAGCGTCGGGTTCCCGCTGACCTCGTGATAAACAGGAGCGGTGTAGATTGAGTAGCTTTCGGTGATTTTTTCAACCTTGCCGTGGAACTTGCGGGTATAAGTAACTTCAACCGTGTTGTTGTAGTCCGGATACAAACCAAACACAGGAATGCCGGCATGTGTCAGAAGTTGTTTGCGACTGACCGCGTACTTGATTTCCTGACCATCTTTCTTCGGCACCACACGAACGGTAGCCGCCGTAATTTCATAGCCGCCGTTCTTAATAATGGCTGTGAGGGGAGCAATTTTGTATGGATTAACAACAATTTCCCCAAGTTTCCCCTGAGCTGCAAACGTCACGCGCGGACCAGAAGATCCGCCTGCTGCAGATGCCGTACCGGAAAATGAACCTGCGACAAGTGCTGCAATGGTGCCCATAAACAAGGAACGACGACCGATAGTGACCGACATATTTCTCTCCAGATAATTGATTGACCCGAAAGAGTCTTCATTGATGTTCTTTCTGACAAAACATGCTAGGGAGAGAGAGGTCAATTGAAAATTCCGATTTTCCTTTTCTTTTTCGACAAAAATGACATAAGCTTTTGTCGATTATCGACAAACTACATTCGGATCTGAGTAACAGGGCACACTCACGAAAGTTTTATGTTGTCACTGCGATTGAACCAACTTCAAATCATCCAAAAAATCTATGAGACCGGTTCTCTTTCTGAGTCCGCCCATCAACTGAATGTGACGATTTCAGCCGTCAGTCGAGCATTGCGATCCTGTCAGGAAGAGTTCTCGGATGATCTTTTTGTACGAAACTATCTGGGCATGGCTCCCACAGAAAAGTGCAAAACGATCATGCCCATCATCAATCGTCTGTTGGCAAACGTCGATGAGTTATCACAAACCAAAACATTTGAGCCTTCAGCCGTTTCACGCACTCTGACCATATCAGCCGCTGACAACGCGGTCGTTATGATTCTGCGCCCAGTCATACAAGCACTCCTACGCGAAGCGCCACAGATGAATTTTCGGCTGCTTCCGCTATCGGAAAATGTTTTTCATGAACTTGCCGAAGGCAGTGTTGATCTGGCTTTGTTTCCTACATCGCTTCGCGAAACACTGCCAGAACATTTTTTTGGTCTTAACCTCTTTGAGATCCAACGAGTTTGCTTGGTTCGCAAGGCACATCCTCTTGCCATCCAATACTCTCAAGGTAAAAAACTTTCTCGGAAAGAATTTCTCAAGTACCCGAAAATCTCGGTGGCATTACGTCAAAATGCCCGACATCCGGTCTTTGACATTGATACGGAATCCACACACGATCAACGCAAAATCATCGAAGTACCGCACTTTCTGGGAGCTCCCTACTTTCTCGAAGACACAAACGCCACGCTCGTACTACCGCATACCACTGCTGAATTTTTTGCTCGAATACTGCCCAATCTCGCCGTCATTCCGATACCTGAAGAGCAGAAGTTTTACTCCACTCGCCTCATCTGGCATGAACGCAATCACGCCAGCTCCGAAATGCAATGGATCCGCAGTGTTTTCGTCTCTACATTGCGCAAAACTCGGGCAATAACTTCTCCATCAAATCAAAAACAAGGCATTTGATCATGACGGCTTTATGGATCTTGGTCTCCTCATTTTGCAGTGCCGGCATCCTTGCCTGCATTCAATGCCTTGGTCAGACTCTAGCTTTTCTAGACATCGCGTTCGTTGAATTTGCATTCGTACTGGCAGTGACAACACTTTTGATGATTGTGCAAAACACCTCTTTTCGCACTCACGTTTGGAAACTGCACTTCCTACGCTCAGTCTTGGGACTTGGCGTCGTGATTACGCAAATCATTACCGTGACGCACATGCCGGTTGCCGCTGCACAGACTTTGCAGTACACCTCCCCGTTATTTGTAGCAACGTTTGTCACTTTGTCGGCCCTGAGAAAAAAAGAACAGATTAATTGGCGTCTGTTGGCTGCAATCGCCTTTGCCTTTGCCGGCATCTGCGTCATGTTTCACCCTAGCACGCGATCCTTTTCGGCTGTATATGTCATCTTCGGTCTGGTTTGCGGACTTCTTACAGCCCTATCCATCCTGTTACTCAAACGCCTCGGTAATAAGCAAGAACCCGTTGCCCGCACAGTTTTTTATTTTCATCTGCACGGCACAATCATCATCGGCATCCTTGAGTGCTTTTATGGTCACCTCACATTCGAACAGCTCCAACAACTTCCTTTAGGACTACTGTTGGTTCTTTTGGTCTTCGGACAATTCACTCGTACGCTTGGTTGGGGAAAGGGCCATACTCTTTTGGGTTCGGCATTGTCGTTTTCCGGAGTTGTCTTCGCCACCTTGATTGATGCACTGATTTTCGGGCGTATTCCCAACGCTTACGTCATCGCGGGTATGTGCATCATCATTGCTGCCGCAGCAACATGTTTAGTTCAGGTCAGCAAGGATGAGAAACGGAAAGCCCTCGGACAAGTTCGTTTTGTCAGAACAAACAAGGTAATTGAATAAAACCGACCGACTCCGCCCTTACGCAACCACCAGAAGCAACTCTGTCTACGTTCCGCTTGGCACACTCTTGAAATTTTTAACTGTCCCCGTTGCTCTCGATGTGCTTCTTTCCGGATTAACCAAGTGATGGGAAAGGCACTTTTGAAACGACGTCTGTTCTTCTGCTTCTTATCAAGCAGCTTAAGTATTGCTTCATGACAAACTTCAAAGGGAGTTGACATTGTCGATTCCTTTCTCCTTTGATCTCAGACTCATCTACCCCGTCAACAATGTTTGCCTGTGATCAAAATCGACAAATTTTCGGGAGGCCATTGTGAAAAATACTTTCTTTAAACTCAGTCAAACGGCTTTTACCGTAGGCTGCAGTGCGCTATGCGCTCTCGTCTCTGCCACGGCTCTGGCCAACTCAGACCAACCACCCTTTAACGCAAACAATCCTATGGATCGAATTCAAGTCGGCAATCTCGTTGTGTATTCGTTAACGGACAGTCCCCAGATCTTCTCAAAGACTCTGTTTCAGGGAATTGATCAAATGCCCGAACGGTTAGCACTGATGCCGGATGGAAAGTTTCTTGGAGTTGTCAAAACTTTCTTTGTTCAGATTGATTCTCACAACATTCTCTTTGACGCAGGCTGGGGCAAAAGTTCTGGGCGCAATGGAAACACAACCGCATTGCTCTCAAAACTCGGCATAAGCAACGTGGATGTGACGGATATCTTGCTGACGCATATGGATGGAGACCATATTTCCGGTCTTTTGCACGGAGAACAAGCAGCCTATCCTAAAGCGACGTTATGGATTGCAAGAAAAGAGTTCGAAGCCTGGATGCAAGGAAGTGAACGCAAAACACAAAAAAATGAATTGGCGCAACGTGTAGTCAAAACCTACGAGGACAAAATTGCACTTTTCGACTACGACACGGAAATAATCAAAGGCATTACTGCCAAAGCCGCCATCGGTCATACGCCTGGGCACACACGCTACGACATTGACTCAAACGGCATCGGCATGAGTATCGTAGGCGATCTGATGCATGTCACTCCAATCCAGATGCGTTGGACCGACTACAGCAATGCTTATGACGGCAATCCCCACCAAGCTGCCGAAACGCGTGAATCAGTACTCAAAGAAATCAGCGAAAGCAAACGCATTTTGGGCGGCATGCATTTCGAAAATGTGGGACGTATTCTCCGATCTTCTGACGGAGGATATGTTTTCGAGAAATAATTGGCCTTGCGGTGTCTGTTGCAAATTTTTTTGAGAGGACAGGTATGCGCCTGTCCTCTCGGCATTGTTGCTTTGGCACTCCAAATGCCTACTTCGAGAGAAACTCATTCACGAGTCATTTGTGAACGCAAAGCAAAAAAAAGCAGCCCAAAGCTGCTTTCCATCTGTGGTGCGCGGTACTGGATTCGAACCTGTGACCCCCGCCGTGTGAAGGCGATGCTCTACCACTGAGCCAACCGCGCGCACGAATTTTTCATTTCTCTTCTCTCGCAAGAAGAGAACCGTGATTTTACTGACATCTTTGAATTTTGCAAATTTTTCGTTTCTCAACTAAAAAGCTGCCGTACAATCTTGGCGTTCATCATCCCAATCTCTCTCAAAGTGCATGATCAGAAAACGTGTCCTCGGCATTGATCCCGGACTCAACCGTACGGGTTTCGGCGTCATTGACGTTGAAGGCAATCGACTTACCTTCGTAACTGCCGGATGCATTCGAGTACCTTCCGGTTCGCTCTGCGAGCGTCTGGGAACGATTTTTCGTGAGCTCTCATCCGTAATCAACGAAACTCAGCCCGACTGTGCTGCCGCTGAGTTGATCTTCGTCAATGTCAATCCACGCTCAACCTTGCTGTTAGGCCAAGCTCGCGGGGCCGCGCTTGCCTGCGCTGCCTACCATGGGTTGTCCGTAGCCGAATTTACCCCGTCAGAAATCAAAAATTCCGTTGTCGGCACTGGTCGAGCCAGCAAGACACAAGTGCAGATGATGATCTCCACTCTCTTGAAGCTCTCGGGCGATATTCAGGCCGACGCAGCCGATGCTCTGGCCTGTGCCGTAACGCATGCTCACTCCATGCAATTAAACAAAGTGCATTCGCTCGCGGACATTCCCTCGCGAACGGGAGCTCGTATCCTGACAAGCAGAAAATCGCAACGCAATGCCTGGGAACAGCTTGTCAGCAACAAATATGGAAATAGCAAATGATCGGTCGAATCCAAGGCAAACTGCTTGAGAAAAACCCTCCTCAAATTCTCGTAGACGTTCACGGTGTCGGCTATGAAATTGACGTTCCGATGTCCACGTTTTACAACCTGCCTGATATCGGGCAGGAAATCACATTGCTGACTCACTTTATCGTTCGTGAAGATGCACAACTACTCTATGGTTTTGCAACAGCTAAGGAACGTGCAGCCTTTCGTCAACTCATCAAAATCTCCGGCGTCGGTGCACGTACAGCACTCGCCGTACTTTCTGGAATGAGTGTTGACGCTCTGGCGCAAGCCGTCGCGCAACAAGAGTGCGCCATGCTCACCAGAGTACCCGGCATCGGCAAAAAAACAGCCGAACGCTTAGTGCTTGAACTCAAAGGAAAAATCTCTGCCGAACTCGACGGCGTCACCCTAAGTGCAGCTGCCGGAGACAATCGTGCCGATGTCGCGGCCGCCCTGGTTGCTCTGGGGTATTCCGACCGAGAGGCAAATGCTGCCGCCAAAAAGCTACCGGCAGACATCAGTGTGTCAGCCGGTATACGAGAAGCCCTAAAATCCATGACCCGATGATTTCCTCTGATCTTGGAATTCTTACCCATGCAAAATATCGAAAGAGTCGTCTCCTCCGAGAGCACGAGTCCCAATGAAGACAATATTGATCGTGCTCTGCGTCCAGTACGCTTGGCCGATTACGTCGGACAAAAGGCGGTTCGCGAACAGCTAGAGATCTTCATTGCTGCAGCCAAGCAACGCGGGGAACCACTGGATCATCTGTTGGTCTTTGGCCCTCCGGGATTGGGCAAAACCACACTGGCTCACATCGTGGCCAACGAAATGGGAGTCAATCTACGCCAAACCTCCGGCCCCGTATTGGAGCGCCCTGGTGATCTGGCTGCATTGCTTACAAACTTGGAACGAAACGACGTTCTTTTTATCGACGAGATCCATCGTTTAAGTCCCGTCGTAGAAGAGATTCTCTATCCGGCCCTTGAGGATTACCAGATCGACATCATGATCGGCGAAGGGCCTGCGGCTCGATCCATCAAGCTGGATCTGCCTCCGTTTACCTTAATCGGAGCCACAACCCGCGCCGGCTCTCTGACCAACCCTCTGCGCGCCCGCTTCGGCATCGTCAATCAACTGCAGTTCTACGATACGGAAGACCTCGCACATATCATTCGCCGTTCTGCCGGACTGCTCAATGTACCGATCGAAGATGCCGGTGCCCTCGAAATTGCTCGACGTTCGCGCGGCACGCCGCGTGTCGCCAACCGATTACTACGCCGCGTACGCGACTATGCCCAGGTTCGCCATGACGGCGTCATCACCGCTGATGTTGCCGATGCGGCTCTGCGCATGCTTGATGTTGACTCCATGGGACTCGATTTTGTTGATCAGCGTTTTCTCCTCACCATCATGGACAAATTCTCTGGTGGTCCTGTCGGCATCGACAACCTTGCCAGTGCCGTTGGTGAAGACCGTGAAACACTCGAAGACGTCGTCGAACCTTATCTGATTCAACAAGGTCTCGTGCAGCGGACTCCTCGAGGCCGAGTAGCCACGCAAAGCGCCTATCGTCATTTCGGCCGTCTTGCCTCAGCTCAAACCGCTCCCATGGCCGATCTTTTCTCAATCTAAACTGATCGTTCGCGAACTCGGGCAAGTGAACCTTTATGACCGGATTCACTTGCCCATAATGCGGCCTCCACTCGCGTACCGAAACCCAGTTTCTTCAATACGTGCTTAACATGCACCTTGACGGTTCCATCTGAAATCTTCAGCTGCTCCGAAATCTGACGATTGCTCATTCCGTTGGCAATGCAGTAGAGAACGTCAATTTCTCTCGGGCTCAGTCGTGAGATATCGCGTGCTTCATCAGCAGCCGGCACATTTCTCAGCGCAACAGCCAAAGCGGCAGTTAAAGAGTCGCTGATAACCATTTCCCCGGCAGCTGCCAATCGAAGCTGAGATGCAAACTGCTCCACCGGTAAACGTTTGGTGATAAAACCATCTGCCTGCAAGCGAATGGCTGCCATCAAGGATGGCTGAGAGCCATCGGTAATTAGCATCACACATCGCGGCGCACCGTCATTTGTTTTGATATCACGCAATAACGAAACACCAACGTCACCACCGTCCAGATCAATCAAAACAAAATCCGGACGAAACGACTTCACCTTGGCCAAGGCCTCGTAGGCGTCATGTGTGATCACTCGCTGAGAGTGCGGTGCTTGTTCCGCAATCAAATCACTTAAAGCTTTGGCAAAAAGCGGGCATTGATCGAAGATCAGGACACGCGAAGGCAGACCATCAGAAAAATCCACTGTCGTCATTCTTTCAACAAGTTCCCCGAGCGCATGACGCGCTCGGCAAACTCACCTCTTTTATTCTTGTTATCGCTGATTATTTCCTGTTTTTACAGGCAGTTTGATTTGTCTTCGATTTTTCCAATCAAGCGTCGTAATCTCGCACCGTGTGCCACAGTACATTGACACCCTTCATGAAATCCTCGATTTTCATCGCTTCGTACGGATTATGAGAGCCGTTCTGATTGGCAACAAAAATCATTGCCACCGGAACGCCACTGTTTCCAATCACCGCCGCATCATGTCCGGCTCCGCTCGCCAGACGAAGCACCGGAACTCCTGCCTCATTCGCCGCCGCCTCCAACCGATCTGACAAAGCCGCATCCACATGTGCAGCATCCGTCACGATCTTGCGATCAAATTCGAATTTCACACCTCGCTGCTTGGCGACTGCTTCAGCTTCCTGCAGCAACAAGGCATGGAAACGCTCACAAGTATCAATCGACAGACTTCTCATATCCACCGTAAAGGTGGTCTCTCCCGGTATCACTGAAATTGCCGCCGTACTCGAAGTCTTGAGAACTCCCACCGTAAAGACGAGATCCTCACCTTTGGCAAGCCATTCATCCCAATGCTTGTCCATACGACTGATCAAGTCAACCGTGGCCATCACTGCATCGTGTCGGTATTGCTTGTCCACCGCCCCTGAATGAGCAGTCTGACCGATGCATGTCACTTTCTTATGGCGCACATTGCCGCGAATTCCCGTCACAATGCCGACTCGATGCGTTTCGGAACTATCCAGAGTCGGCCCTTGCTCGATATGAAGCTCTACAAACGCTGCGATCTTTTCCAAATCCACCAAAGGACGTCCCGCGGTGATGTCTGCCGGCACGAAACCACAGGCCGATATGCACTCACCCAACGTCACATCCAACGTACGATGCTTCAAAGCAGTATCCGCAAGCGTCAGTTTGCCTGTGAGAGCAAGTGAACCAACGTAAGCCTTGCCGAAGAAACTCGATTCCTCACAGCGCATCATCAAAACCACAAAATCCCGCTCCGGGACATATTGGATGCGACGCATCCACCAAGCAACGGTCAAGGCTGCCGTAATGCCGGCCAAACCATCGTAGTTTCCTCCCTGCGGAACACTGTCGGCATGGCTGCCGGCTACAAAAGCCGGAAGTTCTCGATTTTTGCCGGGAAGACACATCCAGACGTTTCCCGCTAAATCAGTATTGATCTCCAAGGCCAGTTCCTGACCAATCGTCTTGAGGTATTCCAACACCTCGGTTTCGGTCTGCGAATACCCCTGACGGGCAACGCCTAAACCATCCGCACTCATTTTGCGAACCGTGTCGAAAATCGAGCGACAGAACTTCACGCCATCTCGTTGAAGATCACCAGCCATAATGCACTTTCCTTTGCTTGTTCCTATGCCGGCAACTCACCAACACCCCGCTCCCAAAAGCAGAGTTCGAACCAACCGACACGACTACCTCTTTATTATTATTCGAAAAACCCTATTAGGGATGAAAATATCGGTAGGATTTTTGACTTAGTGCCTACTGTGAGTCATTTTGATGCTCTCCTCCGTGCCCATTTTGAGGTATGTTTCTCTCATGACATCGGTTTAACTCATACGCCCTATTCATTGAGCAGATGAGCGTTGCGTCAGCCTCTTTGGCGTACGCATGATTCTTAACCATTGTCAGACAGTCGCAGTCGACGGATACAAAGACCGTCGATGCCGTGTTTTTGTGCATGCGTCTCTTAAAAGGAGCAAACAAATATGCTCAGCGCCTATCACGATCAACTCATCAACTTTCGTCGTCAGCTGCACCAACTTCCGGAAGAAGGCTGGTCGGAATTCACCACCACAGCCTTGCTAGTCAAGACTCTGCGCGAATACGGCTATGAAGTGTTGCTCGGTCGCAAGATCGTCAATCCCGAAGCCTGTCTCGGTCGTTCGGAAACCGTTGTAAAAGCCGGTATTGAACGTGCACGTCAAAACGGTGTTAGCGAGGAGCTGCTTGAAGAAATGCAAGAGCTCACCGGCTGTGTTGCCGTACTCGATACCGGACGCCCCGGCCCCACGCTTGCCGTTCGATTCGACATTGACTGTGTGCCGGTAACCGAATGCTCGGATGAAACGCATCTTCCCGCAAAAGAAGGCTTTATCTCCAAGAATCCTGGCTTCATGCATGCCTGCGGACACGATGCACACATGTCGATGGGTCTGGCCGTCGCGCATTGGGTAATGGATAACAAAGACAAGCTTGCCGGCAAGATCAAGATTCTCTTCCAACCGGCTGAAGAAGGTGTACGCGGCGCAGCCGGTATGGCTGCCAGCGGCATTCTCGATGACTGCGACTACTTCCTCGGTTCGCACGTCGCCATGAGTGCCAAATCCGGCGAAATCGCCACTAATCTCTACGGTTACCTCTGCACGACTAAACTGGATGTCACTTTCCACGGCAAACCCGCTCATGCCGGTGCCTGTCCCCAGGACGGACGCAATGCATTGGCAGCAGCAGCCAATGCTGCCGTGCAGATGCTCGGCATTTCTCGCCATTCCGGAGGCATGACCCGCATCAATGTCGGTCAACTGATTGCCGGCGAAGGCCGCAACGTCATCCCGAGCAAGGCCGTCATGAAATTAGAAGTGCGCGGCGAAACCGGAGAAATCAACCAGTACATGGTCGATCAGGTCACAAACATCTGCAAGGGCGTTGCTCTGAGCTTCGATGTCACCTACGAAATGCGCAAGATGGGCGAAGCTGTTGATCTGACCGCTGATCAGGAACTTGTTGACATACTCAACGCCGCAGGCAAAGCCACTCCCGGCATCACCGTTGTCGACAAGGCTCTCAATTTCGGCGGCAGTGAAGATGCCACTATTTTGGCGCGTCGCGTGCAGGCTCACGGCGGCAAAGCGGCTTTCTTCCTGTGGGGATCCGATCGTCCGTCCGGCCATCACACGGCCACATTTGATGTCAAGGAATCGGATTTGGATCCGGCTCTTGAAGTTTGGACTCACATCATTCCGTCCATCATGAAATAAAGACTCGATGGCATAAGATCAGAGCCATCTGACTGATTCAACAAAGGCCGCGGTGTTGCTTAAACGCCGCGGCCTTTTGTTTTATCTAAAACCCAAAATTCGATTAAATCATGCGCACGAAAATGAGTATGACGGGCAAAGCAAACAACAGTGCGATCGTCGAAATACCAATCGCTTCGGAACAGAAAGCCTCGTCAGCACCGTAATTTTTGGCCAAAACGCCAATCACAGACGACACCGGCATGCACGAAGAGACAATAAATACCTGCCGCGCGTCGCTGCTCATCTCGAACCACCCCGTTGCAAAGTACATCACAACCGGTCTCAAAATGAAGCACGAAAAAAGAATAAACCACACTTCTCTCGGAATCTGCTTGATTTTCTCAAACCCGATGTACTGAATCGTCATCCCGATGAAAATCAAAGCCAATGGCGAGGTTACGCGCCCCAAATCCCGCGTAATCATCGTCAAAGGCTCTGGAACCGGCAAAGCAAGCAGCACAAAAATAACCCCCAGCAAGAACCCCTGAAGCGGCGGTTGGAAAAACATTTTGATGCTGCGCATGGAAAACAACCGAGGTTGCCGCCGCCCGGCTCTGTGAACACCATCGACTTGAATTCCGTACAACCCAATCGTCCAGATAAAAATTACGTTGGCAAAAAAGTACACCAGCAAGTAGCCGATGGCTTCTTCGCCAAACATGATTGAAATCACGGGAATTCCCAGGAAAGTGACCGTGGCACCGGTAAAGCAGGCAACAAAAGCCCCTGCAATTTCTTTATGTACCCACCCCAAGCGAACTATGAGCAGAGAGATAAGCCAATTCAAGCCCACTGTAAGGAAAGGCAGAGCAGCTACCTGCAAGACACTCATCAAGTCTTCGTGAGTGAATTTGGAAGTAACGTTGTAAAAAAGAAAAAGCGGCAGGCAGAGATTAACCAATCGCGCCAACAGTCTGCGGCTGTCTTCGTTATACCAACCTCGTCGAGATGTCTCAAAACCAACGTAAGCTATGGAAAACAAAACAAGAACCGCTTCGGCTGATTGCAAAACAGCTTGTAGCATCACACGCACCCATTGCAGTCTTTTCAATCATGCTGTTTTTGTATGTACAGCATGATTGAACTTTAGCGCGCTGACTCACGGAGCCAATTTCCGAGGCTCACAATATCGCATCAACTATTGATTAAAGTCATCGCCTTGCCGCAACTGCGGATGCAATGCTCGCCACATCGGCATATTCAAGCTCAACTCCACTGGGCAATCCTTTGGCCAAACGCGTCACTCGTACCTGAGGACAGTGTTTGCGAATTGCCGCCGCAATCAAATGCGCCGTTACATCGCCTTCGGGCGTATAGCTTGTTGCGAGAATAACTTCTCGAACCTCTTCCTGATTGATTCGTTTGATTAAAAGCGATAATCCCAACTCTTCCGGCTGTGTGGCTTCAAGCGGGTTAATCCGTCCCATGAGAACAAAATAGCCGCCTCGGTAAGCAATGCTTGCCTCGACCGCCTTTTGATCCGCCACTGTCTCAACCACACACAACTGAGTGTTGTCTCGAGAGGAATCCGAACAAAAATCACACAACGTCTGAGTTGTCAGCGTGTGACAACGTGGACAGTGATGCACAAGTTGGAGAGTCTGCAGCAATCCGTCGGCAAGCTCCTGTGCTTCCTTACGACGGGTTGTAAGCAAGTCCGACACCAATCGAGCCGCTGAACGCGGGCCGAGTCCCGGTAAAGAGGCAAAAAGCTCCTCAAGTCTTGCGATACGCACATCGGGATGAATACTGTTGTCGGCCATTGTGAAATAAAAAAATTCGAGAAGCAGGAAAACGAATGACAATTGCTGTGGATTGTAGCGATACCACCGCCCTATAATCGTGGAAAGGCATTTGCCGTAGCTTTTTGGAGAAGGTTCATGCGTAGAAAGCCTATCCATCGTGGAGGCATCGTTTCTGCCGGTTATGATCCGGCACTGCGTGCTCTGGATATCGAATTCGACACCAAACGCGTCTTGCGCTACGAAGATGTCGGCAGTGAAGTTGCCGAGCGTTTTCTGACATCCGCCGAGCCCTTGAGCTACTACCGAGATGTCATTGAAGAGGAATATTCATCCTTTGAGCTTTCTGCCAGTACGCTGAAAAACACCGTTAAACCCGTCAAAAAGGGAATCCCCGACGAGCTTAGAAAACTCTTCGGGGATTGATGCGACAATCGTGCCGAGAAACGACCAAGCGCCAGCTCTCTGTTACTTCTGTGGCTCGAGGAGTTGTCGTTCAACAATTTCGTTGGCGCGTCGTATTTTCTCTTGATTGATCGCTTCCTTGAGCTCGATGTCGCTCTTTTTTGCTCGAACATCTAAGCGCTTGAGTTCGAGCTCAAGTTCGCGCTGTTCATCACGGAATTTTTCCTGCTTGGCCGCTTTGCGGGACTCCTCTTTGGCCCTGGCCTCAGCTGCTGCTCTGGCTTGTTGTTTTTCGCGAGCCAGAGTTTTTGCCCGTTCAGCCGCTCGTTCGGCCTCAGCTCTTCGTTCCGCATCCAAACGAGCCTGAGCTCGAGCTTTAACGTCCTCATAATTGCGACGAACCGCCTCAATTTGGGCATCCACAGAATTGAACTGATACTGCGCAGCCTGTTCCGGGTAATCGGGAGGAACTTGACCGATTTGCGCCCAAGTCAGAGTCGTAGAGCAGGTCAGCAGCCAGGCAAGCAAAACCTTCTTCATTACCGAACTCCTTTATTTGTCACTTCGTCGAGCCACAACCATACGGGTTATTCGGCTGAATGCGCGTTTCATTGGGTTTTGGAGACACCATGATTGCGGTTCCCGTCTTAAACTCACAAACGCGCCCGACCTGAGCGGAATTGAAGATCTTGTCGCCGACGCGGAAAGTGATTTGCACGCCTTCAACAAAATTTTCAGGACGACCGCTTACTCCTTTACCGGTCACGTTGCCCAAAGCCGCTCCGCCAACAGTACCCGCTATTACGGCATCAGGCGAATTGCTCACCGATGCTCCAATCACCGCGCCGGCCAATGCGCCCAGAATTGTCCCCACCGTTGCCGAATCATTACGTTCGTAGCGATTATCCACCGTGATACGAGCTGGCATGACGGCGATAATTTGCACCGTTTTGACCTCTTGAGCCTGATTGACTTGTCCGGCCCAATAGACATCGGAGCGATACGCCGTTCCGTCATTGGCGCAACCGGCAATCAAAAGCGCCGAGGAAAACGCACCGAGTGCAGCAATTTTCATTTTCATTTGATCCACTCCAAACAAGCACCATCGCATTGCTGAGTCCAGTGCCCATCCGCTGTCTAGTACTAACACCTAATAAGACTTTACCGCGTCACCACGTTTTTTGACAGCCCCGATGCGACAGATCAAAGATTTTTAGTTGCAGCGGTCACAACTGCTGACAATTCCTTTCAAAGAACACTGCCAGAGCAACGCAAACGGCAACCTGCATCACTAGTGAAAGAAGATGGATGCCAGCCCCAGAAAGATCAAAAAGCCGCCCGAATCAGTCATAAAAGTCAGCAAAACTGATCCACCCATCGCAGGATCTTTGCCAAGATACTTCAGTGCCAAAGGCACTGCCAGTCCCATAGCCGCACCCAATACGATATTGAGCAGCATTGCCAAGGCCATCACTCCGCCAAGCAGCATTCCCTGGGTACTGTCATGATACAACCCCCACACGCACAGGCCGGCAATCACACCCCAAACCAACCCATTGATGAGCGAAACCAATAGTTCCTTTCTCAACAAGCGTCCGGTGTTGGCGTCTGTCACCTGCCCCATGGCCATCGACCTTACCAACAACGTCAATGTCTGATTGCCTGAATTTCCGGCCATCCCTGCCACCACAGGCATGAGCGCCGCCAAAGCCACCACCTTGGCAATCGTTCCGTCAAAAGCGCTGATCACTCGCGAAGCAAAAAAGGCCGTACATAAATTGACCCCCAGCCAAACCCAACGGCTTCTTGCCGATTCCCAAACGCTACCGAAAATATCCTGCTCTTCATCCAAACCCACCGCGGCATAAGCATCTTCGGCACTTTCCTCTCGGATCACATCAACAACTTCGTTGACCGTTAATCGTCCGACCAAGCGCCCGGCTTCATCGACAACCGGCGAACTCACCAAGTCATAACGTTCAAAGGCCTGAGCCGCATCACTTGCATCATCCAGAGGGTTCAGCGTAAGAATATCGGACTGCATCAAAGAGCTGACCGATCGATTGGGCTCGTGTACAAGAATCTGAGCGACCGGAAGCGCCCCCAGAAATTTTCCCTGCCGATCGACCACAAAGAGTTGATCCGTATGATCGGGAAGCGACTCAAAACGCCGCAGAAACTTCAGCACGATTTCCAAAGTCACGTCTTGGCGAATCGAAATCATTTCGAAGTCCATGCGCGCACCGACGCTTTCTTCCGGATAGCTCATGGCTGCGCGCAATTGAGCGCGCTCTTCGTGCGAGAGACCTTCCTGAACTTCCGCCACCACATCCGGGGGCAGATCGTCAACCAAATCGGCAATTTCGTCGGTATCCAGTCCTTCGACTGCGTCAACCAACTCCTCTCGATCCATTGCCTCAATCAAAGTCTCGCGAACACCTTCACTGACTTCGACCAACACATCACCTTCGTGCTCATGCCGCACGAGGTTCCAAACAGCCAAACGCTGTTCCGGAGGAAGTGCTTCAAGAATGTAGGCAATATCGGCCGGATGCAAATCACCCAGAACTTCCGTCAGTTCCGTTTGTGCTGTTGGGTCAAGTGCCTGGGCCTGCGGCTCATCCGGATCGTTTCCCGAAACGTTCCCTCGTTCTTTCTGATCTTCGAAGATCTGGGCAATGCGTTCAAGCGAACGATTCGCCATTTCGGGATCGCGCGACAGGAGATCGTCGTCTGCCGTCAAGAGCTCTTCGTTTTTTTCTTCGGGCTCTGTCACTGCATGTCTCCCTGCGGAAATGCCGCTAAAAAAGGTTGATTGAAATTTTCGAAAGGCTTGCCTTTTGAAAGCGAATACGGACCGTGGGCGATATCAGGTATGGAGCACAGCAGGAGCGCACGGTCGGGCGAAACCTGCTTCGGTCGAAAGCTCACGGGCGGCATTGTACGCCGAGAATTCAACCCTTCCGTGTGCAGGTAAGAAAAAATCAATAAAACAACGGCGAAGCTCAATGCATTGAACTTCGCCGAATCGCTAGAAAAGCCAAATGATTATTAAGCCACAGACGCGCTCAGATCGGCTCGAATCTTCTCATAGACAGGTTTGACGTCTGGCA
>DXSO01000259.1 GCA_019410445.1 Sutterella sp. | reverse complement strand
AGCGCTTTGTTCGCATCCGGTTCTCAGAAATTCCGCGTTGCAGGCAACCGCGATCGCCCAGTTGATTTCATCTCGAAGCGGTTTTAGCCAGGAAAAGGAGCCGTAATTGTCCGCATCGCCCATTTCCCTGATTTTAAGCAGCTCCCACGCTTCGGTCCGGCACAGCAGACGCAGTGCCCACAACTCGAGCAACGGCTGCTCGTGTCCTTTTGTATGCTTCATCCTTTGTCTTCTGTAACCATACATACGAAAGATCCTCCCTGCGGACTTGCCGATTGATTCGAAACCGATTCGGCCGACCCTTTTCGATGCAGGCATCTTAAGTTTTGTTGCGTCATTGAACGACGCATATGAAGTTGGTTTTCATGCGACGGATATTGTCGCTGCATGCATTACGATGGCCGCAGACGTCAGAAAACGTTTTTGAAATAGAGCGATCCGTATGGAGGAGACAAATGGCAGCGATGAGCGGCAAAGCGAAAAGAGCACAGAATTTCGAATCGGATTTTCGTTGTTTGACCAAACCACGGAGAAGTGCTGTCGACGCCAATTTCGGATGCGGCATTGCGCTTGTGAGCGGACGGTATGTGATAGGAGAAATTTTTGAAAGCGATTCTTGGCAAGATGAGCTCTTTGTGCCGCTGTCGACGGAGTTGGCCGTCGAGCTGATTTCCTGGGATGCGATGCGCCAATTTTCGCAGTTCGAACTCGTGCGCCGTCAGGAATTCATGTGCTGGCTCGGACTGCATCCGGATGCAAGACTGAGAGCGCTTACGGCAGGCGAACCGTGGATTGCCGACGAAATCGTCAAAAAATTGGCGGTCGATCCTGCCTACGCGGTACGCAGCGCGCTATCGCAAAATCCGCCCGTGGTCGCCGGCATGAAAACGCCTTTGTTGACATCGATGGCCTGCGGTGATGCCGAACTTATCGCAAATCTTGGCCGCTCGCTGACGGAGGCTTTTGAGTTGAAGATGCAGGAGTACGGTTGTACGAAGGGGCAGCGTCCGCACAGCGTCGAAGATTTCAATCGAATTCATCACATACCTCGAGAAATTGACAAACTCAGGGAAAAAATCGAAGAGTTCACCGGGATTTTCGGCGGGCACGCCGATCCGAGCGTGCGCCAAAGCATCAGAGAACTCGACGCGCGTGTGAACGAACTTTTGGATTCTCCCGAAGACACCGACCGAAGACGAGCTCTCAGACGGGGACGACGCTCGTTTTTCAGAGGAGAATCCAAAATCTTCCACAGGCTTGATGCCTACGATTACGCACTAGCGTACCTGACGATCGACGAGCAAAGCGGCGAGGTTGCCGTCAACCGCAATATCGGCGCGATGATGCTTTCTCTGGAAGCGCTTGAGAACGCTGCCTGCGAGCTGCCCACGGGACAGGCGAGCGACGAAATTATTTTGCGTTTGGCCGAGCATTCATCGGGTATTGTCAGGGCAGCGGTTGCCTCGCGAGACGGATTGCCGCCTCAAGTCGTTGAATTGCTCAAGAAAGATACGACGTACGCCGTACGCAGGGCGTTGCTCAACAACGAAGCCGTACTTGTCGAACTTTCAAGCGAAGAGATTCTTCAAATCCTCGGAGATGACCCCGGGCTTCTTGAAGACGCCTTTGCTTTGCGGTGCCCGAGTACTCGAATCAGCCGACTGCTCAGGGAGCGGTTTGCCGAGTCCGAAGATCCGTACATTCGTGAAATTGTTTCGAAGTTGGATGACTAAAGGATTCGTTAAAGATATCACGAGCTCACAAGCAGACACAAACGGAATATAGCTGTCGATTCAATCTTCAAAGGAGTCCTATGATTAATCAGCTTAAAGACTATCAGCCGATTGAAAGATTGTTGGAGAAAGTCTCAACGCTTCTCAATGCTCAAGCTATTGTCAAAGCGAATTACGAGTCACGGGTAGCGGATGATTTTGCTCCCATCGATTTATTTTCTCCGACCGAACCGACACTTTCGGCTGTCTTGGCTTATTTATTTAATCCCCGACAGGGACACGGGCAAGGAACGCTGTTTCTGGATCACTTTTGTGAGGCATTAAGAAAAAGTCAAAC
>DXSO01000258.1 GCA_019410445.1 Sutterella sp. | reverse complement strand
ACATGCCCTCGTAGGAGGCAGCCAACTGCAGCATCCCTTTGTCATCACTCCCGAGACGAATATCTACGCGGTCAAGTGCGGCAGCGGAACTAGTCATTTTGTTACTCCTCTATCTTAGATACCGGTATTTTACCGTACGTACTGCCTGAGGCCGTTCAATAAGTTCTTTTTTGTTAATCCCCGCCAAAATGCCTTGCTGTTACCGAGTCGCTGTCGAGTTTCTAACCACAAATTCTGGGGAGAAGCGTGACGACGTTAAGCCCTTTTTCTGCGGCTGTCCATGCTGCGGTCGTGCCGGAAGCCCCTGCACCAATGACGACGAGGTCGGTGGTGAGCGTTTGGTTGGTGGCAAAGGCGGGAAGCATTGCCGCGGCCAGTGCGGCACCCGTGAGCGTGTAACGGAATGTCTGTTGCATGGTTTCTCTCCTTTGAATGGTTGTCCCGTACTCAAGCTTTAAGGCAGGCCGGATCGGCGCTTTTGCTGTAAACGGGAGTCGGTGCAAAGCTTAAAAAGAGAGAACGAAGTCTTCTGTAGCCTCGGCTACAGTTCGGGGTTTGTACTGAGACTTGCCGCCATGCAAAAAAGGAGCTGCCGAACAGCCGTTCGACAACTCCTACATTGACCGTTCCGAGCCAATCGCAACCACAGTCATGCTGAGGCGCAGTCCCGGACAGTGGTCTGATTAGCCTTTTACGGTTTCAGGCTGATGATGCACGTAGATCGGATCAAGATCCTTTTCGTACTTTTTGATGCGTACGAGCGCCGTGTTGGCGACGTTGCCGCAGGACAGCTTCGACGCCGGGATATCCTGCGTGAGCACGTTGTCGCAGCCGTGGATATCGAGAGAGCCGATTTCACCCGCATCTTCGGGACAGTACCATGCACCGTGATGGATGACGACCGTATCGGGACGAATGCGATCGGTCACCACGACGCCGGCGAGCACGCGCCCGCGGCGGCTTTCAACTTCAACGACGTCGCCCGAAACGACGCCGATTTTCTTGGCGGCCTCAGGGTTGAGCCAAATCGGTTCTCGCTCCTCGACGTTGGCAAACTGATTGGAAGCGGTGCTGTCGAGCTGCGAGTGCAGACGATAGCGGCTCTTGCTGGTAAGCAGTGCAAACGGATAATCCTCGGCAAGCTTGCCGCCGAGCCATTCCGTGGGTTCCATCCACGTCGGATGTGCCGGACAGTCATCGTAGCCGTAGCTTTCGATCTTGCGGCTGTAGATTTCGATCTTGCCCGATTCGGTACCAAGCGGATTGATGATCGGATTGCGGCGGAAGTCACCGAAGTAGTTGTACTTGAGGCTGTCTTCAGTCACGGGGAAGGTCACGTAGCCGCGGGACCAGAATTCTTCAAACGAAGGCATTTCAAAGCCTTTGTCCTTGGCTTCTTTCTTGGCCGCATCGTAGAAGCGTTTGATCCATCCCATTTCGTCGAGGCCTTCGGTGAAGTCCTTCTCAATGCCCATCTTCTTGGACAATTCGCGATAGATCCAGAAGTCCGAGTGTGATTCGTACTGCGGTTCAATAGCCTGCTGCATGGCTACGTAGCCGAGATTTGAGTATGAACCGATGGCGGTGATGTCGTTGCGCTCAAGCGAAGTGCAGGCCGGCAGAACGATGTCGGCAAAGCGGGCCGAAGCCGTCCAGACGGTGTCGCACACAATCGTGGTTTCGGGGCGTCGCCACGCCTTGATCAGGCCGTTGGTGTCTTCCTGCTGGGCAAAGGGATTGCCGCCGGACCAGAACACGAGACGAATGTCCGGATAGGTGATCTTCTTGCCGTTGTAGTCGATCGTTTTGCCGGGGTTAAGGAAGCAGTCGGTAAAGCGGGCAAGCGGGATGGTGGCCAAAGAGGCGCCTTCCCAAGCCAAGCCGGAGCTGCCGCCCTTGGGGTTGGCGGAAATGCCGCCGAGGAAGGGAGCTTCGGAAGTTGCCGCGCCGCCGTTGGAGTAGTGATAGGAAAAGCCGAATCCGCCTCCGGGCAGACCGATGTGGCCGCACATTGCGGCAAGAACCACCATCATCCAATGAACCTGCTCGCCGAATTGAGCGCGCTGAATACCCCAGCCTC
>DXSO01000257.1 GCA_019410445.1 Sutterella sp. | reverse complement strand
CTTCATCGTAGTCGAGCATGCGGGTAAAGGCATGAATCAGGAAGACGGCGGGGTAGAGAACAACCGGAACAACTGTTAGACAAATACAGAAAAGCAGTCCCGGGTTAATGGCTCCATTGGGAATGGCAAGAGACGGTTCGATATTCATGGATGCATAGAACCACGTTTGTTCCGCCAAGTACGACAGACTCCACCAGAAGCAGGTGGAAAGTCCAATGAAAAACACGAGTCGGGCCGCATTGTGACAGTGATCAACACGTCCAATCGCGCATGCTGCAACTGCACAAATTTCTTCTGAGCTGAGACGAGCCAAAACATGATTGAAGATCACCAAACGCATTTTTCCGTGGCGTTTGACCAACATTGCATTGCCGTGACGCCAACTTTTCGGACGCGGCATAGTGCAGATTTCCGCATCTTCGTATTCGAGTTTTTTGAGAAGTGTCGTCAGGCGATCTTTCAGCGGACCATCGCTCATGGGTTTGGATTGACGAAAGCCGATTAATTTAGGTGCTATGGAGATTTTCCAGATGTACCAGGAGGCTGTTGCAGCCAGAGCAAATGTCCACCAATGGTAAGAGGCCCCCTCACAGATCAGCAAAACACCAACGATGACGGGAGCAAGGGAACACCACCCCAAAATCAATTCTTTGAGAGCTTTAAGAAGCCATTGCTTGGCCGGTGTTTTTTCAAAGCCGTAGCGCTCGTTGATTTTGAATTCTTTCCACCAGCAAAGAGGAAAATCAATGATTGCAAGAGCAAAGCTAACAACAAGCGCAAGAGAAATATGAGCAGCAAGACCTTGTCCGCACAAAGCCGTGAATCCGGCCAACAAGAGAGTGAATCCATTGCCGAAGGTCAGAAGCAGAGCAATTCCTGCGCCGATCAGGGCTGCAACAAGGTCACTTTGAATGATTTCGCCTGTGTAGTCAATCGCTTTTCGGTGCTCGGCAAGTGTCACGCGAGGACGAAACGCTGCGGGAACCACGTTGGCGCCTGCTTCCGCACTTTTGACTTCGGAGATGGTCAGCGCAGTGTGCACACACACATAAAACGCGATCAAAAGTACGATTAAAACACTCAGAACGGGCGCAATATCGGGCATGAAAAAGCTAATTGGAAGCGAAGCGGATACAATAACCCGTCAATATTAATGGTGCAGCGCACGAAATGCGCTTTTTTTACACTTAATAAGTAAATGTCCGAAGCACTCGAAAAAGATCCGCACTACAGCGAAACCAATCTTATATGGTTGGATATGGAGATGACGGGATTGCAGCCAGAGGTCAATCGCGTCATTGAAATTGCATCTGTCATTACAGATGCACAACTCAATGTGCTCTCTGAAGGGCCTGTGATTGCCATTCATCAGTCTGAGGCCATTATGAAGTCAATGGACAGCTGGAACACGGCGACGCATGGTCGAAGCGGGTTGACGAAGCGAGTTTTGGAGAGCTCGATTAGTGAGGAGGAAGCCACTGACATTTGTCTGGCTCATTGGTCGCGCTTTGTTCCTGCCGGCAAGTCTCCCATGTGTGGCAATACGATCGGCCAAGATCGGCGCTTCATGGCGCGCTGGATGCCTCGGATGGAAGACTTTTTCCATTATCGCAGCATTGATGTGAGCACTATCAAAGAGTTGGTGCGTCGTTGGCAGCCCTCTATCATGACCCAATATCAAAAGTCATCTCGACACGAAGCGCTGAGCGATATTTATGACTCCATTGCTGAATTGAAGTTTTATCGCGAAAAAGTGTTCACCATCTGATTGACTTTGAGTTGTCTTTGGTTTTTATTTCTTTCACAAAGAGAGAAAGCCACAAAATTCAGAGGATTTCTTGTAAAATAAACCTCTTCGTTTGCGATTTTTACGCAAACTCGGGCCCATAGCTCAGTCGGTTAGAGCAGGGGACTCATAATCCCTTGGTCGAAGGTTCAAGTCCTTCTGGGCCTACCAATTAATCGTTGACGAATGAGTGAACGATTGCAAAAACCCGCGAATTTTCGCGGGTTTTTTGTTGGGTGCGCCCAGCAGGGGCATGATCTAACGGGTGCAAGTCCCGAGCGCAGGAGGTAGCACCAAGCGCATA
>DXSO01000256.1:366-2103 GCA_019410445.1 Sutterella sp. | reverse complement strand
TTAGGTTTGATCCGCGCTTAGTTAAAACCTGTCTCACAAAGTGGGGACAGTTCACTACGATCGGCAGAGGCGATGAAAAAAATATTCTTGATCAGCTGAAAAAAGAAAAACTTGTTGATGCGGACTGCGTCACTGTTTTTCCGCCGGTGAAAGACCCCGGACAAAGTCCTCAGCCCTTTTGGAGCGCACCGGGTTCGGGTTACGCCTCGCACCATGCCTACCCGGGCGGCCTGGCCACTCATACCGCCCTTAATGTCGTCTCCGCCTTGAGTCTGGTGAAAAACTACCGCGACGTCAACGGACTGAAGCTTGACTATGATGCGGCCATCGGCGGAGAAATCCTGCACGATCTGCACAAACCCTGGGTATTTGCCTGGCAGGATGATCACACCTGCCGCAAGGAACAGCGTTTGGCAGGCACGGGCGAACACCACGTACTGTCCATTGCCGAGTCGATTGCCCGTAAACTTCCTTCTGAAGTCATCGTGGCCCAAGCCTGCGCTCATGAGCATCCCGCCACCCCGGCCGGAGAGCGATTCGTCGTCGGCTGGCTCAAGGCGGCAAGCATCATCGCTGGAGTCGATCCGATCGCCTACGGTCTGCTGGACGCATCGGGCACAACGCTGCCGCTGCCGCGCCGCATTGAAGACTGGGTCGTTCACCTTGCCGATCATGATTTCGTCATTTCATCTTCAGCATGCCAGTGGTCTGCAAAAATGCTCAACACCTTGGCAAAAGAAGTCTACGGACTGAGCGATCCTCAGCATCTGAACGCTTTCCGTAACTACGTACTTTCCAACCTCACGGCCATGTACCTTTACGGCATTTTGGCCGCCAACGGTGAAGAAGCCTTTGCCGCCGAAGTAGCCCGCGTCGTAAAAAAATAAACAAAATTCTGCGATTTCTCCTTGGTCAAGAAACGCCGGTTGTCCCAAAAACAACCGGCGTTTCTTCAGTTGGATTCAATCAGGAATCGAGTCCACAGTCTCGCAGTTGCCTCACAACCCCCTGCTTTTCAAGCCTATCCTCTCGCATGACCAAGACACCTTCTGATAAATCCACAAAAAGAAGCCCGAGGAGCAGCTGCTCGTCGGGCCTTGCTTCAAACAAAAGCACCAGGAGAAAGGAGAGAAAAAAATCAGAATTTAGAAAAATCCTCGCTTGGCTTCGGAAAGCGACACGTAGATGTTCTTGTGCTGACTGTAATGCTCAAGCATCATCTTGTGCGTTTCACGTCCGATACCCGACTTCTTGTAGCCGCCGAATGGAGTGTGAGCAGGCAGTTCGTTGTATGTGTTGACCCACATGCGGCCGGTGCGAACGGCTCTTGCCACCCGCATTGCACGATTGATGTCGCGCGTCCAGACCGCTCCGCCCAATCCGTATTCGGAATCATTGGCCATTGCCACGACTTCCTCTTCGGTACGGAACTTGATAACCACGGCCACCGGGCCGAAGATTTCATTTTGAGCCACGGCCATGTCGTTCGTGACATCGGTAAGCAACGTCGGCTGCATGAAGGCTCCCTTTTCGCATCCGGGCACCTGCGCAGCCTTGCCGCCGACAAGCACCGTCGCCCCCTCCTGCTTGGCCGTTTCCACCCAACCGAGAATCTTTTCAAGCTGACGCTGATTGATCTGCGATCCCATCTGCGTGCTCATATCCTTCGGATCGCCTACCTTGACGGCCCGGAATGCCTCCGCAAGTTTGCCGACGAACTCGTCATAGATGCCTTCC
>DXSO01000256.1:0-356 GCA_019410445.1 Sutterella sp. | reverse complement strand
TTCCTGGACAAAAATGCGCGAACCGGCACAGCACACCTGTCCCTGATTAAAGAGAATGCCGATCTGAGCTCCTTCAATGGCCTTGTCCATCTGGCAATCGTCGAAGTAGATGTTGGCCGACTTGCCGCCGAGCTCAAGCGTAGCCGGAATCAAGCGTGCGGCAGCGGCCTTGGCAACGTCATATCCGACCTCGGTCGAGCCGGTAAAGGCAAGCTTGTCAAAGCCCGGATGATCCAGCATTGCTTGCCCGGTCACCGATCCTCGTCCGGTGATGATGTTGACGACGCCCGCGGGCAGTACCTCGTTGAGGATTTCTCCAAGCACCAGAAGCGACAGCGGTGTCGAAGACGATGATT
>DXSO01000255.1:1102-2133 GCA_019410445.1 Sutterella sp. | reverse complement strand
AATACAAGCCTGCCAACTGGTATGTCAACGGCATTCTTTCCTATGCCTGGGCAAATTATGAAGAACAGGCCAACGTTGCCGGCTATGGAGTTGACGCCAAGTACGATGCCGATACGCTCGGTCTGCAGCTGATGGGCGGTCTGGATCTGGCCGTCTCCGGCTTTACCGTGACGCCTGAGGCCGGTCTGCGCTACTATCACATCAGCACGGACTCCTACACCAATGGCATGGGTACGTCTGTTGCCGATTCGGATGAAGACGTGCTTACCGGCGTAATCGGCGCTCGCTTTGCCAAGACCTTTGAGGTCTCTCCGGCAATGAGCGTCGTGCCGCAGGTTCGTCTGGCCATGACCTACGACATTGTCGATGCCGACAACACCTCGTTTGTCACGCTTGCCAACGGCAGCTCCTATTCCGTCGATGGCGAAACGCTGGATCGCTTCGGTTTTGAAGCCGGCGTCGGCGTGAAGGCTGAAATGGGCGACAACTTCGAAATGTCGCTCTCCTACGAAGGTGCATGGCGCGGTGACTACCAGAATCACGCCGGTATCCTCAATGCCAAGTACAAGTTCTAATGTTAGAACTTGCGCATGCCGTCATTTGACGGCATGCTGCTTGACATAAAATGAAAGAGCAGGGCGGAGGTTTCCGCACTGCTCTTTTTCATCGCAACGTGCCTGTGATTTATTTAAGAACCAATGAAGAAGTGCCTTTTTCTTGTCTTGATCTCGTGCCTCTTGTCCGGATGTGCTTCTTTCAAGGTTCCGGAGACTTTTCAATACCAAGAGATTGATACGACGTTTTTCAGACTGGCCAGCTGGCAAAAAATCACGGATCAGACACAACCGGTGCGCATTTATATCGAAGGAGATGGATACGCATTCAATGCCCACGGCAGACCCTCCAGTAATCCCACTCCAAAAGGAAAGAATTTTCGAAAGCTGGCCTATGGTGATCCGCACGACAATGTTGTCTATCTGGCGCGGCCTTGTCAGTTTGTTAGCGATGCCCGATGCGATCGTGTGTACTGG
>DXSO01000255.1:0-1092 GCA_019410445.1 Sutterella sp. | reverse complement strand
GATGTGTATAAGAGACAGCCGGTAAACGGAAGGTCACATTGATTGGGTACTCGGGCGGGGCTCAGGTAGCTGGTTTATGTGCCGTGACTGATAAAGATCTTAATGTACAAAAGATCATTACCCTTGCAGGCAATCTGGATCATCAGGCATGGTGCCGTCATCACCATTTGCCGCTATTGTCAGATTCTATGGATTTGACCAAATATTGGTCAAAATTTTCCAAAATCAACCAGATCCATTTTCTTTGTGACAATGATGAAGTCATCCCTCCGAGGATAACGTATACACGTCTAGGCAATGACCTCCGAGCCGTGTTGCTGCCTTATGCGACACATGCAGACGGATGGCTTAAGTACGCCGATCAAATTTACAAGCAGTGAAGCAAAAGCATTAAGATATAAGATGGGGGCACTACTGAGGACAAAGCGCATTGCTTTGCTTATTTGTAGCCTTGCAGGCCTTTTTCATCAATCCGACACAGCCACCATTGCTTGAGAATATCGGCGCCGAGTTTTTTATAAAACTCTTGTGCGGACGTATTCCAGTCCAGAACCACCCACTCGAAACGACCGCATTGCTCTTGAGCTGCAATTTTGCCCAACGCCTGAATCATCTGTTTTCCGTATCCTTTGCCTCGGGCATTGGGAACAACGAACAGATCCTCCAAATACAAGCCCTTACGGGCAACAAACGTTGAGAAATTGAAAAAATAAAGCGCAAACGCCACGGGACGATGCGTGTCTGTTTCTTCATCAACTTCCCAACCGAGAAGACAGCGTGCAACCGGATTTTCACAAAATAGTGCTTGACGCATTTTCTCTGGCGTTGTCTGACACATATCACTCATTTCTTCGTAGTCAGCCAAGTCATGAATCAACTGAGAAACAACTTCACAGTCTTCAATTCCCGCGGGATGAATTTCAAATCGCATAGCAGTTTCGGTTAAGAAGGTTTCAAAAATTGTAGCTTCGGACTTTGAAATGATGGATGCTCTTTATTGGCACTGACGGATGCTGCGACAGCATTGTCATGGTCGAGCTTTGCCTAACAGCACTCGCAGGTCAAAGAAAAATTGGCAATGCCGTCGATCCG
>DXSO01000254.1 GCA_019410445.1 Sutterella sp. | reverse complement strand
CCTATGCCCCACACAACCGTCTCGATTCCTGACGTCAAATTTCACTATGGTTCAGCCGGAATTCTCGGAGTGGAACTTATCGAACTGAGCAGACTGCAGCATCGTGCCGCCTCCTATAAAAACCCGCCCGATAAACCGCACAGAGTGCTTTTTCACTGTTTGTGCTTTCCTCGCTACAGCGGCACTCATGAAATCGACTTCAAAACCATTTGCTTTAATCCTGATGACATTCTTTACGTGGGATCCGGACAAGTCCACGCATGGAATCTGCAGGGCAGCATCTCGGGCTGCGCCTTGCTCATCGGCAATGATTTCATGACCAAAATCTCACCTTTGCTGCCGACGCATTTGCTGTTCGAACTGCGCCGCAACGGAGTGCATCACTGCCAGTCAGGGTTATCCGATCTGATCAATCAGATCCTCGGACTTTTGGATCGCGAACTAAAGGCTTCCGTGCCAAGCAAGGAAATCGAACTTCTTGTGGCTCACTTATTCCGGATGATTGAACCTGACAAAAACGAAAACGCCGTCCCCAAAGATCTTGAGTTATTCCGCAAGTTTTGCGAATTGGCTGAAAAACACTGCACACAAACACGCAATGTTGGCTTTTACGCCGAAACCCTCAATTTAACCCCTGAAACGCTCAATCGTTTGGTTCAAAAAATGGCCGGTGCATCGGCCAAACGATGGATTGACCGTTGCGTACTCCTTTTAGCGCAGCGCCGTTTGGTTTCAGAGAAAATTTCCATTGAAAAACTCAGTGCCGAAATGGGCTTTTCCCAACCGACTCACTTCATTAAGTTTTTTACTCGTTTGTGGGGTGATACGCCCGGCCATTTTCAACGCGGCAATCGCCCGTAAGACGACAAGCAAATCGCCCAGAAGAGATCGAAAAATTTACTGACAAATCAATCTTTTGCCTTTTCCCTGGAGTTATTTGAAACTGCTATTGTGTCCTGCCTTCGTTTTGTTTTCTCTTCGACTGATTCCATGAATGGAAAACTGAAACTGTCTGTTGTTGCGTTCGGACTGTTTTGCGCAAGCATCGGTCTTCAACATGCCCTCATCGGTCAGTATCACTACGTCGATGACATTGGACTTGTCGACCCGGTGCAGCATGCGCATGCCCTTTATGACAAAGGCGCATACAAGGATGCTCAAGACTACATCGACTTTTATCGTTCTCTGCCGGGTGTCTCTCACGAAGAATCAGCCAGACTTGATCCTCTGCAAGCCCAAATTCAACAAAAGCGGGAGTCCCTTGGTTATCAGCTCAAGGAAGTCAGTCAGGGATTTTTTCTGGGAAAAAGCTCGGAAAACTACGGCAAAGCGGCAGAAGTAGCCTCAGCTCTGATTGGCGTAAGCGATGTGCGCGACTTGATTGAAGCCGGTGAGAATTGGACTAAAGGCGAAGCCGTCGATCCATTTACGACGGCTTTGGCTGCAATCGGTTTGACGCTTACGGCCGCGGCCATTGGCCCGCAAGCTCCGGCCGCCGTATCGGCAAAAACCGCTGCGGCACTTCTGAAAATCGCCGGCAAAGCGGGAAAATTGTCAGCATCCTTTCGTCGAAGCGTCATTGAGATTGTGACAGAAACGGCTTCTCGACGCAGTCCTGAACTTTTGTCTGCAAGACTGCTCACCCCTCTCTCCCACCTGAGCTCCTACGCAAAACGCAGCGGCATTGATAACGCGCTCGAAGTCCTTGCGCATACGGATGACGTAGTCGATATTCCACGCGTGATTCACGTCGCCGACTCTTTCGGAGATCAAGCCAAAGGCATGCTGAAATTTGGCGGAAAAGAAATTGTTGCCATCACGGAAAAGCGAGGTGCTCATGCCGTGTTAGCCGTATCCAAATACGGAGAAGGCGCGGTGCAATCGTTAAAACACGTTTCCGCCAAAACACTTCTGCACGACATTAAACGCTGGACGGCAATTCTCGCAAGTCCCTTTCTGAAGATGCTGGATTTGTTTTTATGGTTGTCCGAAGGCGTACTTGCAATCCTCTGGGGCATTACTGCTTGGGCGGGCATGCGGCTGTGGCGCCGGAGGAAACACTGAGTTTTCTTGTACCTGCTTTTGCAAGCTTGATCGAGGCAATGCCCGCTCTCAAACCACCGTCGCCCTTGCAGTTGCCCACCAAAAAC
>DXSO01000253.1 GCA_019410445.1 Sutterella sp. | reverse complement strand
GCTACGAGCTTGACAATGGTCTTCAGATCGTGCTTTTTGCCGATCAAAGCAAACCCACGGCAACCGTCAATACCACGTATCTGGTGGGCAGCCGTATGGAAAACTACGGTGAAACGGGAATGGCGCATTTGCTGGAACACCTGATGTTCAAGGGCAGCAAAAATTACCCTGATCCAACAAAAGAATTCACGCGCCGTGGTTTTCGAATGAATGGTACGACCTGGTTGGATCGTACGAATTATTTCGTCAGCTTTACTGCCAATGACGACAATATGAAGTGGGCGCTCGGCTGGAGTGCCGACGCCATGACCAATTCGTTCATTGCCAAAAAAGATCTCGACACCGAGATGACGGTTGTGCGCAATGAATACGAAATGGGGGAGAACAAACCGATTTCCGTCATGCTCAAGCGCATGCAGTCGGTTTTGTACGATTGGCACGCCTATGGTCGCAGCACCATCGGAGCGCGCAGCGATATCGAAAATGTGCCCATTGAGAATCTTCAGGCTTTCTACCGCAAGTGGTATCAGCCGGACAATGCCGTGTTGACGGTTTCGGGCAAGTTTGACGAGGAAAAGGTTCTGGAGTGGATTCAGGAGACTTTCGGCAAGATCAAGCGCCCTGAACGTGTGTTGCCGAAGGCTTGGACGGTAGAACCCGTCGCTGACGGTCCTCGCACTTTCGAAATTCGTCGTCCGGGAGAAACGCAGCTTGTGGCAGTGGGGTATCGCGTGCCGTCAGCGTTGGCTGAAGACAACAATGCGGTGGAAACGGCCACCGACATTTTGGCTGATTCGCCCCGAGGCCGTCTCTACAAGGCGCTTGTCGAGACAGGCATGGCGACCCAGGTCTTCGGTTGGCCGATGTCAACTCGCGATCCGGGTTTTGTGATGTTTGGCGCTATGGTGAAGAAGGGCGACGACATCGAGTCCGTTAAAAACAAGTTGATTGAGACGATTGAACTGTCATTTGCCAAGAATCCTGCGACGGCAGAAGAAGTTCAGACAAGTCTGGCCGAAGCTGCCGTTGATTACGATCGAGCACTTTCCGATCCGGAAGGATTTGCGGTGGATTTGTCCGACTACATTGCGTTGGGAGACTGGAGACTGTTTTTTGCCGATCGCGACGCAACGGCAAAAGTCTCGGTTGATGATGTGAATACGGCTGCTGCGACGTATTTTGTTCGAGACAATCGCGTCGTGGGGTTGTTTATTCCGGATGATCATCCCAAGCGTGCTCCGTTCATGACGACGCCTGATGTGAAGGATGTGATTGCAAAGGCCACATTCAAGCAGGAAGGCGATCAGGTCGAGGCGTTTGATCCCAGCCAGGAAAACATCGATGCACGAACCGAGCGTTTGCGTATCGGCGGCATGGAAGTGGCTTTGCTGCCTAAAAAGACGCGTGGCCGTACCGTAACAGTTCTTACCAGCCTGCAGTGGGGCAATCTGAAGAGCAATCAGGGTAAGGCAGCGCTCAATACGCTGATTGAACCGATGCTTTCAAGAGGCGCAGAGGGCCTGGATCGAAAGGCAATCGCCGACGCTCGTACGGACTTGAAAGTACAGGGCGATGTTATGGGCTACACAACAACGGCAGATAACCTCATCGCCACGATTGAGCTCAACGGAAAGCTCATTAACCAAAGTACGTTCCCGAGCAAGGAAGCCAATCAGCTGATCAAGCAGATGGCTACCATGATTGAAGCCAAGAGCGACGATCCTATCTATATGGCTCGTGAAGCGCTCAAAAAGCACTTTGCGACTTATCCGGATGGCGATCCGCGCAATGCAACTCCCAACGAAGAACTTTTGAAGGGGTTCAAGACGCTGACGCGAGATGAGCTATACGACTGGTACCAGAAGGCAGTCAGCACGGAGCACGGCGCAATTGCCATTGTCGGCGAATTTGATCCAGTGGCCGTAAAGGCGGCGCTTGAGAAGGCTTTCGGCAACACGAAAAAGGTGGATAAAGCCTACGCCTACGATCGCTACTATGGTGAATACAAGCCCGTTAAGGCAGACCGCATCGTTATTGATGCACCGAGCAAAGAAAATGCCGTACTGGTTGCTCGCGTTGATTTCGCCGGCAATGTCAATGATGACGATGCTGCCGCATTGGTCGTAGCAGATTGGATTCTCGGCGGCGGGACGGGACTATCTAATCG
>DXSO01000252.1 GCA_019410445.1 Sutterella sp. | reverse complement strand
CCTGCTCGCCTGCGTGGTGGCCGCCGTATTCCTGGCTGCCATGATCTTTGGCTGGCTAAGCCGCGAGTACAGAAAACGTCGCCAATAACTGATTGGCCCAAAAGTGTCGTTTATTCCTCGTTGCAGGCAGATGCGTCTGAAAACCTTCTGAAAAGGTTGGTGCATATACCTTGATTCAGCTTCGAGGATTTCTTAAGGAGATAGTATGAGTACGTTCTCAATCGGACGCCGTGCCCTGTTTGGCACTGCGGTTGCTACGGCTATTACCGGAGTTCTTCCCATCTCTGCAGCACGTGCTGCAGGTGGTCCGTCAGGTCCCAAAGTTGCTTTTAGCGGCGGCGGAAAGATCGGCGAAGTGATTGTCAACCCGTATCGAATTGCGCCTTTGACCGCAATTATTCGAAACGGCGGTTATGTCTTGACGCAGGCGCATGTTCGAATTGTGCCGAAAAAGGGCGGTCAGGAAATTGCATATGACGTGAGCCGCCGTGAACTGCTCACTCATGCCGGTATTCCTGTGTTTGGCTTGTATCCTGACTACACCAACACGGTTGAAGTAACGTACACCCGTGTTTTCAACGGAAAGAGCGAAAAGATTTCCGAAAGTTATCGAATTCGCACCGCTCCTGTTTACACGGATGTCAACGGATCTGCTTCCGATACCCAGGTGATGTTCAAGACGAAAGTCAACAAGGTTTCGCCCAAGTTTGCCGATCGTTTGTATCTGTGCAATAACTTTTTGCAGAACCATCCCTTAGCCAAGCGCGTGATTTGGAACAACCCCTCTGGCGGCGCTTTGGAATGGGGTTTCCATCCGCTTATCGGAATTATTGATACCAAGGGCGAAGTGCGTTGGTACCTTAACGTAAGTCCGATTTATGATGCCGAAACCATCTATAAATCCGGCGTCATGATGGGATTCCAGCAGGATGAGGACGGCAACCTGACGTGGGGTTTTGGTCAGCGCTACGTCAAGTACGATCTTCTCGGTCGTGAAGTCTTTAATCGTCGTCTGCCGATCGGTTATGAAGACTTCTCGCACAGTTTGGATAACGGCCAGAACGGTCACGCCTTTATTCGTGTTGCCAGCTCCGATCTGCGTCGACCGGACGGAAAGCGCGTCAGAACGGTTCGAGATTTGATTGTTGAAGTCGACGCCAACGGTAAAGTCTTTGACGAATGGCGTCTGTGGGAAATTCTTGACCCGTATCGCGACAACGTGATGAAGGTTCTTGACCAAGGTGCTGTTTGTCTGAACATTGATGCCAGCCAGTCCGGCAAGACTTTGTCTGCTGAAGATCTTGCCAAGATTGAGCACTCCGACAAGTTTGGCGATATCGTAGGCACCGGAGCCGGCCGCAACTGGGCTCACGTGAACTCTGTTGACTACGATCCTTCCGATGACTCCATCATCATCAGTTCCCGCCACCAGTCCGCCATTGCCAAGATTGGCCGCGACAAGAAGGTGAAGTGGATTTTGGCTTCGCCGGAAGGCTGGAGAAAGCCTTGGTCGGACAAGCTGCTTACGCCGGTCAAGAATGGCAAGAAAATCGCCTGCACGGGTTCGACGTGTGCCGACGACTTTGACTACTCGTGGACGCAGCACTCGGCATTCCGAATCGATGAGAAATCCGACAAGGACGTCGTATATCTCACCGTGTTTGACAATGGCGACGGCCGCGGGATGGAACAGCCTGCTTTGACTGAAATGAAGTACAGCCGAGCAGTCGTCTATCGCATTGATCAGAAGAAGATGACTGTTGAACAGTTGTGGGAGTACGGCAAGGAACGCGGCTTCCCGTGGTACAGCCCGATTACTTCGCTCACCAAATACTATGCGGATAAGAATTCGATCATGGTTTATTCCGCTACGGCCGGTATGGGCAAGCCCCCGTATCAGCTCAAGCCCGGTGAGAAGCCCTCGGTGATTACTCCGTTCATTAATGAATTTGAATGGGGCAAGAAGGAACCTGCCGTTGAAATTCAGTTGATTGGAACCATGGGCTATCAGGCTATGCCGATCTCTGTGAAGAAGGCATTTTCACAGTAACCCTTAAAGATCTCTCCTCAGCACTGCGGCGGTGCTATGACGATGGTACTGCCGCAGTTTTTTTTTCGAGAAAATCACTCCTTTTATCAAGAAAAGAAATCCCAAAGAAGTTCTTTGGGTATTGA
>DXSO01000251.1 GCA_019410445.1 Sutterella sp. | reverse complement strand
GATTACCAATGCGCAGCGCGAGCATCAGGAATTTTTAGATGGCGTCGAGGCTTCGGCTCGCGAAAACGCATTTGCCATTGTCGGCCTTTCAGCCAAGGGAACCGTTGTGCTTCCTCAGAAAGATGCCTGCCTGTCGTTATGGCTTGACTACGCACGGGCTCGTGGTTGTCAGGTGCGCCGCTATTGTCAGGGGACGAGTGCCGCGGCTGATCTGACGACGCGACGCGACGGCGACAAACTGGTGATTTCCTGCAAGAACACCCGTATTGAGACAACGCTTGCCGCCAGCGGCATTCATGCCGAACATGATGCTGCGGCTGCGGCTGCGGCAACGCTTGCCGCCGGTGTTACGCCGGAAGCTGTTTCCCGAGGTTTGTCTCGCTTTGAAGCGTTGGAGGGAAGAGGTCGCCGTCATCAGCTTGTCGGCGGCGCTTTGCTGATTGATGACTCCTACAATGCAAATCCCGACAGCATGCGTGCCGCCATTGATGTATTGGCCGCACAGCCTGCGCCGCGCATTCTGGTCGTCGGTGATATGGCTGAAACCGGTGAAAAACATGTGGAGTTTCATGAAGAAATCGGACGCTACGCCAAGCAAAAGGGTATTGATCGTTTCCTGGCAACCGGATCCGACATGAAATATGCCGTTCAGGCGTTTGGTGCGGCGGCGCGTCATTTCGAGGCTCTCGATATGCTGCTGCGCGCTACACGAGAGGCGGTGCGTAAGCCGGCAAGCGTCTTGGTCAAGGCAAGCCATTCACAGCGACTTGATCAGTTGGTCGAAAGCCTTTTGAAAGATCCCGGTGAGGTTTGAGCGCAGCGTGCGCGTCCGCATTGGCGGACATTAAAATTCGAAACTTTTTAGAGGCAGGACGGGTGCCGGACATTGAGAGCACCCTCATGGGTTTAATCCGATGCTTTTGTATATTTTTCAGTGGCTTTCCGAAGATATTCGCTTCTTTTCGGTCTTCAATTATCTGAGTCTGCGAGCAGTGCTTGCCGCGCTCACAGCCATGGCCATTGGTTTTGCCGCCGGCCCGGCGGTCATTGCTCGTCTTAAGGCGATGAAGATCGGCCAAGCCGTGCGTGCGTATGGTCCCAAGAGCCACTTGGCCAAAGACGGTACACCTACAATGGGCGGCGCGCTTATTTTGGTGTCGATTGGTATCTCAACTCTGTTGTGGATGGATTTGTCCAATCGTTTTGTCTGGGTGGTGCTTTTCGTTACGCTGGGCTACGGAGCTATCGGTTGGACGGACGACTATCGCAAGGTTGTGCATCACAATCCCGAAGGCATGAGTGCGCGCGAAAAATTTGCCTGGCAAAGTCTCATTGGGCTGGTAGCGGCCGTGTATTTGGCTTTTACCTTGTCCATGCCCGAAGAGACCGGGGTGTGGTCTGCCATTTGGGCCTGGATCAAGAGCGGCTTTACGTTCAGCGCGCCGGGAAAACTGTGGCTGACGGTACCGTTTTTCAAGCAAATCGCTTTCCCGTTTGGAGTTTTTGGTTTTGTTGTCTTTACCTACATCGTGATTGTGGGAACCTCCAACGCTGTCAATCTCACGGACGGACTCGACGGGTTGGCGATTCTGCCTTGCGTGATGGTGGGTTCGGCGCTTGGAATTTTCGCCTACGTTGTCGGCCGTCCGGATTACGCCAACTATTTGTATTTTGAATACATCCGCGGTGCAGGCGAATTAGTGGTCGTATGCGCGGCTCTGGCCGGAGCCGGACTGGCGTTTTTGTGGTTTAACTGCTATCCCGCGCAAGTCTTTATGGGAGACGTGGGGGCTTTGGCTCTCGGGGGTGCTCTTGGCACCATCGCCGTGGTGACCCGACAGGAAATCGTGCTTGCCATCATGGGCGGCATTTTTGTGGTGGAAACGCTCTCCGTGATGATTCAAACCACGTATTTTCGCTTGACTCACGGCAAACGCGTATTTTTAATGGCTCCGATCCATCATCATTTCGAACTCAAGGGATGGAAGGAAACTCAGGTTGTCGTACGATTCTGGATCATTACGTTCGTTTTGGTGTTAATCGGGCTTTCAACCCTTAAAATTCGTTGATATTTCAATAGCTTGATGAAATTTCAATTGCGTTTTTCGTCAAGCGGCCGTGCGTAGGATAAGAGGTGGATTGTGTCGCATATTCGTATTGATAACGGACGCAAGGC
>DXSO01000250.1 GCA_019410445.1 Sutterella sp. | reverse complement strand
GTACTGGGACATCTTGGGGTTCCAGAAGCGGGTCTGGTGGCCGAAGTGGCAACGGGCTTCGAGCATTTCACGCATGCTGACGGACATTTTTTAATCTCCAAGGTTATGTCTAACACCGCGGCCTTGGCAAAACCGTCTTAAATCGGTCACCCGGAGAGCCTGCGGCGTGCTATTTACTTGCCTGCACCCACAGGTGCAGATCACGATGTCTTTCTTTGCTTGCACAAAGAAAGCGCGGATTATATGAGAAAACGCCCCCGATATCAACAGATTGGAACGATTTTTTCTCTATTTTCAGAGCCTTCGATCACAGCGCCTTGATGCTGGCGCACACGCCGTCTTGTTTCTGACCGCATTTCAGAGCAATCAGGCTGCCAATGACCGAAACAAGCGCTGCGATATACGCAAGACTTTCCTGTCCGCTCAGTTCGCTTACCAATGCCAAAATACCCGCCGACGCAATCGTTACAAGCGTCAGACGCGGCTCGAGCGCTCGATCTGCAAGCATTGTGATGAAAATCGGAGCAACAACGGCGCACGTATACATTGTGTTGGCCGCCAGCAGCAATCCAAGCACGCTCTTTCCGGTTGCCGCCAAAACAAATGCAGCCGCGGCAATGAGCAACAAAAGCCTTCGAGAAGCTCGAACCGAAGCTCGATTGAACACATCGTTGGCCATTACAGTGGCCGCTGTAATCAAACACGAATCCGCCGATGACAAAATGGCGCTGGCCATGACAAAGAAAAAAGCAATGCCCGCCCATTCAGGCAGTTCCCTGACAAGACTCACAAGGACGGCATCTTCAGCCACGCCATCCGGCACAAAAGCTCTTGCCTCTATTCCGATGGCCACGATCACAATCGCCGTCAGAACAATCCCGATTATTCCAATATCCGTACCTCGGATTGCCGCCTGATCGGTCTGAGCACTCATGATTCGAGCAAACAGCATGGGACAGACAACATAACTGCCTCCGATAAGCAGCATGAAGCGAGACCAGTCAGACAAAGTAAATGCCTCATTGCTCAACTCAAAATTGACCGAAAGCATCGGTTCTGGATTGAGTATGAGCAGCGAAACCAAAAGAGCGACAAGTCCCGCAATCATCACCATCAGCTGAATCACATCACTTTTGATGACACTTGCCTGGCCGCCCAACCAGGTGTAAAGCACGATCACACCGGCTCCATATGCCATGGCCTCAAACCAATCCAGTCCCGTTATGCCTGAAACAATTCGCCCCATGGCCGAAAACTGAGCGGCAAGAATTGCCACCCAAGCAACGACGATGATGATGCCGGCCACTCGATGTGCAGGAGCACCGACCATGTTCTTGATCATTTCTGGCATCGTCAGTGCTGCTGCCTTGTCTCGAATGCGAGGAATCATAAAAAAGCGCAGCAATACTAGACCGAGCGCACCGGAAAGCAGCCACCAAATCGCAGGCACTCCGGCACTAAATGCCAAACCGCTCATCCCGACCGTTGCCGATCCTCCGACGCAGGAAGCGATGATGGAAAAGCCGACCTGATGTGTTTTTGATCTGCGTCTGTTTAAAAAATACGCTTCGGCCGTATGTTCCTTTCGGTAATCCGCATAAGCCACGGCTATGAATATGAGCGAATACAGAACAAACCAAAGCATTGCTGACAGCCTCTCGCAACTGGAAAAGCTCGTATTTTGCAGGAAAAATTCGCGAAGAATCGATCACTAGAGAGCTTATTTTTGTCTGCAATTCAGACAAAACGAGCCTCAAATCGAGTCAGCACCTCCTGCAGGTCAACCGGCAAATATGAAAGAGCCCGGTGTTGAATGCTGCTTGGCACGCCATAGTAGGCAGCCGCAGGAGCAGCAGCCATCGCAGCCAACGTATCGGTATCTCCACCCAATCCGACGGCCAACCGAATCGCCTCTTCAAAACTGTCCGATTCAAAAAATGCCTGCAGAGCTTGCGGAACCGACTTGCCGCACGTCGCTAGTCCTTTTTGCTTCCAGTAATAAGGACGAATTTCATCGAGCGTGAAATCCAGACAATAAAAATGTTCGTTCACAAAGCGACGGATTTCCTTTTTGTCACACCCCTTGCGGGCAAGAAACGTCGCAGCGGCAACCGCAGCAGCTCCTTTAAGCCCCTCGGGATGATTATGGGTGACGCCCGTTACGCTTTCTGCAATCAGCAATAC